>NZ_JBNUPE010000004.1:0-172957 GCF_050409585.1 Facklamia sp. P9177 | reverse complement strand
CGATTGTTTTTAAATCGTTTGATAATGATAGTTCGTTCATTTACATGCTCCTTTCGTGATATACTCTCCTATAAGGAGGTGAAAGTATGTCTGAACATTTAAATGACAAAGAAATAGCTTTAGAATTAACTAAAACAATGGTTGAACATTTCAATAGACGAGTTGATGTTAAAGACAATGCTCGTCACATTGATAGTCAATTCGTTGGTAATATGTATAGCTATTTTCATAAAGTAGTGTCTTCTGTGAAGAAACCAGAAGCTAAATAATATTTGGATTAAATTTTGCATTTACTTCTTGCTTGTAACTCTCTCTTCCTACTACAATCCCAATAAAAAGTAGGGAGAGAATTTTTAATATATTCTTCATCTAAATCCTCCTTTCTAATCCAATAAGAACATTCACTATTTGTGAAATATATGTTATTATTTCTTTGCTTACCTTTTACCCAAATCCTAGGTAAGGCAAAGGAGCTGATGATGATGACAATATTATTATCAGAATTTTTGACGGGTGCTGTGTCTCAATAGATAGGGTTATATTTCTGGTCTGATTGCCAGCATCGTCAAACAAGAGACGTTAACTAGGTTAGAGAGCAATCGTCGGGTGGTAGCCGACTAAAAAAGCGTAGAACTCTTTAGATCATTAACCACTACTATTTCAACTGCAGCGATAGGGGCGATACTGTCGAAGTGTTGTTGGTTGCTAGTACCAACTTGAGCAGAATAATTTCCGTAACGTTCTTTATGTACTAGATAGAGAACGTTTTTTTAATTAAAAAATTTATTCAAATCTAACTTACCCCCGTAAAACTTCTTTAACTTCGCCATAACTTTATAGCTTGGATTCATAAATCTGTTTTCAATTTTTACGTAAAGTGAGTAACTAATTCCTAATTTTTTAGCTAACTCATGTTGAGTTATTTTTTCTTCATTACGTAGTTTTTTTAATTCATTCAATCTCTTTCTCCTTTCTAGGATGGTTGTGGCTTGTTCGTTGCATTTTTGTCAACTTCTTCTCTAAATTTTTTTTGGATTTTATAAATATCCATAAAAGAAACACTTAAAACGTTTGCCATTTTTTCCATCTGCTCAACACTTATTGATTTAGGATTTAATCTCATTCCGTACAATCGTTGTTGAGATATGCCTAATTCATCAGCAACAAACTTATATTTAAGGCCTTTCCTTTCAATTAAACTATCTAAAGGTTCATATGTTTTTTGTTCCATTTTTTTCCTCCTTTCTTGACCTTAAATACATAATACAAAAAAGTTGTATTTTTGTCAACTTTTAAATTGTATTTTTGTCAACTTTTTGTTTACTTTAAAATATTTTGTGTATATAATGTAGATGTTGGGAGGTGTAAAATGAAAAGCAAAATCATATTTGGTCAAATGGTTGACTATTATAGAAAACAAAAAGCAATGACAATGGAAGAATTGGGCGAAAAAATGGGTAAAACTAAATCCTCAGTTTCAAGATGGATTTCGGGTGAAAGATACCCAAAGATAGAAGAAGTTGAAAAACTGGCTGAAATCTTTGAGACTGATGTTGAAACTATTTTATTCGGTGGAAATATATCAAATGATATTACCTATTTATACAACCAACTAAACGAGCCAAGGCAAAATAAAGTTTATTCTTTTGCTGAACAACAATTGCAAGAACAAAAATCAGAATTAGAATATTATGGTCAAACGGCAGCCGGTGATCCACTAATAGGAGAACAGGTTGCTCCAATCATAAGCGACAGTCTAACAGTAAGATTATTGGTAAACGGAGACTCAATGGAAGATCTTTATCATGACGGAGATATTGTTACTTACAAAAAGCAACCTTCTTTAGAAAACGGAGAAATAGGTATATTCGTTTTAAACGGTGGTGTCACTATGAAGAAATTTAAGAAAAATGGAGATATCAGATTACAATCACTCAACGACAAATACGAAGATATTGTTCTTACTGATAAAGATGATTTTACAATTTTAGGGAAAGTTATTAAATAAAAAAACACCACTCGCAAGCTGATGACTTGTTGAGTGGCTACCCTGAGGGTCATATATCTTAAGAAAATTATATCAATTTTAGGAGGAGATCAAAATGAAAAAAATACTATTAACAATAACTTGTAGCTTTTTACTAAGCGGCGCTCCAGTCTATGCAGAGGAAAATCCTGATCAAGAGAGAATTGATGAATTATTAACAGAACTTCAAGAAATCAATATGGAAGCTAATAAACTGCAAGAAGAAATGATGAAGAAACTAGAACCTTTAAATGAAAGAGTCAGTGAAATCAACGAAGAACTAAAAGACCTTGGTTATAACAAACAGCTCTATGAAACACCAAATGCTTTATACAATATAAGAGAAATGTATGTAGTTGATAATGCAATGTTTCCTGATAAAAAGGTACTAGTAATTGATATGGAGTTTACTAATAAAACTAAAAATCCTGTTAGCCCTTGGATGGCATTTGTCGGAGACTTTACAGCTCAGCAGCAATCAGGAGCTACGGTGGAAGTCCTTTTAGGTGCCAACGGTCAATTAGCAAATGCCAAGGACCAAGAAAGTGTAGCGATTGGAGATAAAGATGTCCTTCCTAATAAAACAGTTAAAGCTTCGATTGGATATGTCTTGTTCGAGCCTTCCGCCCAAGTTCAGTTCATTTTGAACTCTTCTAAATTGACAGGCAATCCGCAAGGATTTACCTACGATCCAAAATAATTTTAATTATTTATTGGTGTCTAGTTTTGTCTACCAACACTATATATGCTCTATAGCATGGTATATACCCCTCATATATATGCTATTACTATATATCATACTGTATAATAAAAAATATAGACACTATAGACAGGATACCCCGAAACCCTATCGCAATAAGGACAAGAGGTGTCTATGAAGTGTCTATTTCGCGTCTAGGTGTCTAGTTTAAAATTTATGAGGTGTCTAGTTTTTTTAGAAGGTGTCTAGATAAAATTGAGCATTATTTTAACGATATTTACTGTAATTTAATTATAAAAATACACCGTTCCCCTCCCCAGGTTCACGGTGCACGTTTGATAAATACGAAAAGCCCCTGTTTAAAGGGTGTCTTTTCTGTACCCTATTATACCAAATGAAAGGAGAATTAACCATGTGGGTTGAAGATTTACCCAACGGAAAGTATAAATTTTGTGAGCGATACCTTGATGAAAAAACTGGAAAAAATAAAAAAGTCTCTGTTACTTTAACCAGTAAATCTGCTCAAGCAAAGAAACAAGCTACGAAATTATTAAATGATAAAATAGCTAGAAATCAAATACCAACCCCAGAAAAAATTAGGTTTGGTAAATTAATTAAAGAATACATTGATTTTAAAAAGAAACATTGGGCGCACTCAACTTATATAAAAAATTATGGTTTTTATAAACGTCATATAAAAAATTATCCAGAATATAATTATATGGTTGATAAAATGTCTGTTAAGGACATTCAAACGATAATAGATCGTGTTCAATACGATAAAAATTTGTCTGCTCTGACGGCGATAAGTATTAAAGCAATGATTGGATCTGCTTTAAAATATGCTAGAAATCAATATGAAATTCCGTTGATCAATGGCTTTAGCGATATCTTTATAAAAGAAGATACTTCCAAACGCACTCCTTTTATAGATAGCAAAGATATTCCTGATTTGATTAAACGATTAAGAGAAAACATAAGTGATCTCTATGCAGATGTTGTTGAGGTTCAAATTTTAACAGGTATGCGAATAGGCGAATTAAGAGCGTTGACAGAAGATGATTATAAAGATGGAAAAATTCACATAAACAAGTCGATTGAAAGAATGACTAACAAAGTTGTAAAAACTAAAAATAACAGTTCTAATCGAGTAATAGATAGCACAGACAGAATAGATGAAATATTTAAAAAAAGAATTCAATACAATCATATCAATTTTGGTGATGAAGCAACTTATATTTTTGCAAGCAAACATAATGGACCTATAACCTATACTTACTTGCAGCATCTTTTAAAAACAATAGATCCTAAACTATCTTCTCATGTTTTTAGACACACACATATCTCTTTGCTTGCTGAACAAGGTTTTCCGATCAAATATATAATGGAAAGAGTGGGGCACTCAAACCCTAAAACGACTTTAAAAGTGTATACACACGTTTCTGAAAAAATGACAAAAGAGGCTAAAAACAAGCTTAACAAACTTTTCTAATTGCCCCTTTTTTGCCCCTTTTGATTATTTATATCCATTTAACTTTAATCAAACATTGGTATTAAGCTAATTGTTTATTATCCATCACTTCCAGTCGATAGCCATCAGGGTCAGATACAAAGAAGTAAGAAGCTTTTTGACCTGGAAGTCCTTTGAGCTCTGTTGTTTCGTAACCAGCTTCCTTACATTTTTGATGTTGCGCTTGAAGATTATCCACTCCAATAGCCATGTGAGAGAATCCATCTCCGATAGTATAGCCTTCCGAGTCATAGTTATAGGTTAATTCTAATTCAAAATCTGATCCAGGAACTTGTAAATAAAGCAAATCGAACTGATGTTCTGGAAAGCGACGATCACGCATCACTTTAAAATCAAAAACTTCCGTATAGAAAGTCAAGCTCGCTTTTCTATCTTTAATTCGATAGCAAGTATGTAACAATTTTTGTGTCATTATAATTCCTCCTGTATTTTTTACATATCTAGGCTTTGGAAAGCCATTGGTACAAGTTCACTGACTGTTGTTTGATAGATGGATTGGTCCTTACGTGTTAAATAGACAGGAGTGTCAGGCTCTGCCATTTCTACCAATACTTGACGGCAAATTGAGCAAGGCATTAAAAAGTCTTCCGTATCCCCTGCTACTGCAATTGCCTCAATAAAACCTGGACGGTATCCTTCGGATACAGCCGTAAAGATTGCTGAGCGCTCTGCACAATTAGTAGCACCAAAGGACACATTTTCAATATTAACACCTGTATAAACTTTGCCGTCCTTAGTTAACAATGCTGCTCCAACGGGAAAATTTGAGTATGGGCAATAGGCTCTTTTTACTGCTTCACGAGCTTGTTCCATCAAAGAATTAATTGTTGTTTGATCCACTTTGATCCTTCTTCCTGTGTGTGATAATTAGTGATTTTATTCATCAATTTGAAGATTAATAATTTGATCTTGTTGTATACTTGCAATTAATTGGCGGATATTATCCGAAAAGCTCACCCATGAATAATAAGAAAAGCCAGTCATCATATAATATGCCGCACTATCAGCTGAACCGAGGTCTTCTTCAATTTCTGCTACTGTGATAGAACCATTGTTTTCATAATCTGTTAGCAGAGACTGGAAATCTTTACCTTCTTTAAAACAATTTTCATCGAAATAATGGAAATTAGCTTGCAACAATTGTTCTTCACTATAAATAAAGTTAAGATAGACTAAATTATTTTTAGAAAGAAAGTAATATTCGTCCGACTCTAAGTTATCTTGCTTTTTACTCTTACTTGCTTGTCCTAATTGCTCGATAATAGATTCTCGAGAAAAATTATCAGCCGTAATCTCTGTCTGGATTCTTGATTGATAAAGCTTAATTTGATCTTCAAGACTTATAATATTATCTTGATAGTCATCAAATGCAACTATTTCAGACTCAGCTAAGGAAGCGGGTATCATGCCCTTTAATTTCTCTTCTAGAGGACGCTTATCGTCTTCTAAATCCTCTGACTTTTCATCTGTTGGATCAGGAATTTCTTTCTTTTCTGCTAATTCAAGGGTTAGTTGAGAATTGATGCCCTCAATCTTTTGGCTTTTTAAAAATTCATTGATCAGATAGTCTGATAAAACCGCTTGCTCTCTAAAATAAGCTAAACGATAGTCATCTTGCTTGTCTTTAGACGATACTTCTACTAACAGGCCGTCATCTTCCATAATATTCCCTTGCAGACTGGCCATTATTTGAAAATCTTTGGCAACAGCACGAGCTATTTCAATGGATTGATTTTGTTCTTCAATAAATTCGAGGGCCCCATAATATTGACTGGCTAGATAGACTAACTGATCGACTTGATAGATAGCAATTAATTCCATACCATATGGGGCATCTTCTCTTAAAAGGAAGGACTCCATACGGTAATTTTCTTCTAAATCGAGGGTCGTTCTTTTAGGTTCTAGATCATATTTCTTAGCCAATTGTTCTACTTTATACTCCACATCAAACTCTGTTAAGGAATCTTTTAAGGTTCGTAACTGTTGATCTTCTTGATCACTAACTTCAGTTGTTAAGTCATTTACTATCTCAATAGACATGTCATAAAAATCAGACTCCGTTTGGGCGTGGCTAGTCGGCAGTCTTAAAAAGAGGCTGAAAATAATGAAGGTAATACTTATAACTATTCTCTTGAAGACTTGTTTACTTTTTTTCATTAATTGTATCCAAATCATAGATTAACCGATCCTCAGAATATAAAACAGGAATACCCACATTGCCATTTTTTTTAACTTCATCGAATTCATTACGACTATCTCTTAATTTAAGAAACTCTTTTAAATTCTTCATTGAATCAGTTATATTGACTGCTTCGTAGCTCACTTCCATTTGATCTAAGCGGCTAATAAAAGCCTCCGTATTCGGACATTTATCAGAAAAATAAACTATGTTCATAACTTTTCCTCCTATATCATACTAATATTATTATACAATAGATTCCTCAAAAGACCTACTCAAGCATCATGGTAACTTTCATTGAAAATTTTACCAAGAAGGGCTAAACTGAAAAAGTATTGAACTATGGAGGGCAATTTATGAAAAAAACAATTGATTGGATTTGGCGTTTTGTCAAAGGCATGTTCATTGGATCAGGCTTTATTTTACCCGGAGTCTCTGGTGGTGCTTTAGCGGCAATTTTTGGTTTATATGAACGAATTATCCGTTTTCTAGCTAATATCACCAAAGACTTCGTTGAAAACATCATTTTCTTCATACCTGTCGGTTTAGGTGCCCTGTTTGGCATAGTCATCCTATCCTTCGGGGTTAGCCATGTTCTCGAAAATTATGAAACTTATGTCATGTGGTTTTTTGTAGGATGCATAGTGGGTATGATTCCTTCACTGTGGAAAGAAGCTAGTCAAGAAGGACGCAATCAGTCAGATTTGATCGTAATGGTTCTTTCTTTTATTGCGGCCTTATGTTTGCTTATATTTGGACAATCATGGTTTGGCGGACAGGTTTCAGCAAACTTCTTTACTTGGATGATCGCAGGTGCTTTGATTGCATTAGGAGTTCTGATTCCGGGATTGAGCCCTTCAAATTTTATTCTTTACATGGGCATGTACAAGCTAATGTCTGATGGGTTCAAAAGTTTAGACCTGACTGTAATTATTCCAATTGGAGTTGGTGGTCTATTAACAATACTGCTCTTGTCTAAACTAATTGAGAGAATTTTTGACCGCTACTATGCAAAGTTCTTCCACTTTATTTTCGGTGTTGTTCTGGCATCTACCTTTATGATCATTCCAACCGAATACACAAGTTTTCAACTTACTGGCTATGCAATTTGCGGCCTCATGCTCTTATTAGGAAGTGCTTTAGGTTGGTGGATGGCACGCTTAGAAGAGAAGTATAAAAAAATTAATTAATTATAAATATTCACACTCCACCCTATTCATCAGCTTTAATCGATGGATAGGGACTTTTTTCGTCCCATTCAGTAGTAGATTAAATTGCAGGTCATTGCCCTTTCACTTATAATGAAGAAGACAAAAGGATATTTGAATTTTGTTATAAAACGATTCTTTTCAATAAATCGCTATAAAGGAGAAACTTATGACTTTACTAGAGCGTTATACTCAAGACCTCTTTCAAAAAAAAGTTTATGATTGTGATAATAAAGAACTATATACCGTATTAATGGAAGTGGTAAAAGATGAATCTCGCCGATTACCCTACCGAGATCAAGACCAAAAGCGAAAACTCTATTACTTTTCTGCAGAATTCTTAATTGGAAAAGTATTGAGTAACAATTTAATTAATTTAGGTATTTACAATCAAATTAATAACGAATTAATCGCTAACGGAAAGAACTTAATGGACATAGAACATGCTGAAAGAGAACCTTCCTTAGGAAACGGCGGCCTCGGTAGACTCGCTGCTTGTTTCGTCGATTCTATTACCAAGATGGGGATTAATGGTGATGGAATTGGCTTGAATTATCATTTTGGTTTATTCAAACAAGAGTTTTTTGATAATCAACAACACACCGTGCCAGATGCATGGTTAACTGGTCAAGACTGGATTAAAAAATCTCACCTGACTTTCGAAGTCCCCTATGCTTCTTTCACTCTAAAATCAACTCTGTATGACTTAGATGTTTTAGGTTATAAACAAACTCATCGTAATCGCTTGCGTCTATTTGATTTAGACACTGTCAATGAGTCTATTGTTTCTGAAGACTCAATTGATTTTGATAAGACAAATATTAAAGAAAACCTTACACTCTTCCTCTATCCTGATGATTCAGACCATGAAGGAAGATTGCTACGGATTTATCAACAATATTTTATGGTTTCAAATGGAGCGCAACTTGTTCTACATGAAGCTAAAGAAAAAGGTAGCAATTTACATGATTTAGCTGATTATGCCGTTATTCAAATCAATGATACCCATCCAAGCTTTATAATTCCTGAATTAGTGCGCCTTTTAATGAAGGAAGGCATTGACTTTGAAGAAGCCTATCAAATTGTGACTAAGATTACTGCTTTTACAAATCATACTATTTTAGCCGAAGCCTTAGAAACTTGGCCTTTCAATGATATTCAATTAATCATGCCAGAAATCGCCAATATTATTCAACGGCTCGACCAAGTGATTAGAAAACACTATCCCGATCAGGCTGAAGTTTGGATTATTGATAATTCAAATTATGTCCACATGGCTCATTTAGCCATTCACTTTGGTTTTTCTGTCAACGGTGTCGCAGAATTACATACTGAAATCTTAAAAACAACGGCTTTAAAACCTTTTTATGAGATCTATCCTGACAAGTTCCACAATATGACCAATGGCATCACCTTCCGCCGTTGGGTAATGGACGCTAACAAGGAACTTTCAGAATATCTAGACCTTAAAATCGGAACGCTTTGGCATAGAAATGCTGATCTTTCACAATTTATAGATTTTAAAGACGATGAGCGCACATTAAGTAAACTAAGAGCCATCAAACACAATAACAAGATGCGGTTGAAGAAAAGATTGCAAGACCGAATGAAGATTACAATTAATGAACACTCAATTATTGATATTCAAATCAAACGATTCCACGAATATAAACGACAACAGATGAATGCTTTATGGGTAATTCATAAATATTTAGATATTAAAAAGGGGAATATTCCTGAAACACCTATTACCGTTATTTTTGGAGGAAAAGCTGCACCCGCCTATACAATTGCACAAGATATTATTCATCTTATCTTAACTTTGTCACAATTGATTAGTTTAGATAAGGTGGTTGCTCCACACTTACAAGTAATAATGGTTGAAAATTATAATGTTACCAATGCTTCCTATCTTATTCCGGCAGCCGACATTTCTGAACAAATTTCCTTGGCTTCAAAAGAAGCTTCGGGTACAGGAAATATGAAATTTATGGCAAACGGTGCCCTAACGATTGGTACCTTAGATGGTGCTAATGTTGAAATTTTTGAAAAAGTTGGCCAAGATAATATCTATATTTTTGGAAAAGAAAGTCAGGAAATTATTCAACTCTATAAAAGTAATGGTTATTCATCCAATGAATATTATCAAAGAGAAACGATCAAACCTCTAGTAGACTTCATTGTTTCCCATGGTATGTTGTATTTTGGTAACGAAGAGCGTTTAAACCGTCTGCATCAGGAGTTAATTCATAAGGATTATTTTATGACTTTGATTGATTTAGAAGACTATATTGCAACTAAGGAACAGATGCTAAGAGACTATGAGGATATTGACACTTGGTATCAAAAATCAGTTGTTAATATTGCAAATTCTGGCTTCTTCTCAAGTGATCGGACCATTGGAGACTATAATGATGCCATTTGGCATTTGCCGGTCTCTTATGGTGATGAATAAATAAAAAGAGAGGGTGTTTTATCTATTATTAAACGGTAGCTCTCCTATCTAATTAATTGAATAAGACTATTTAAATAAATCTTTCTTAGCGCTGATCTTTTGATAATTCAATTAGGTAAAGACACTCGATAATATCATTCTACTCAATGTAACACCTACTAAATCAGAAAGAACTTTAGAGAATGGATATTTTTTACAATTAGTTTCAAAATATGCTATGAAGAAAGAATAGGAGAAAAGCTATTACCTTTATTTAAATCTTTTTCTTATAAAATTTTTTATTCATAACTTAGTTCTATTTGCATAATTATTAAAAAATGTTTTCGTGATTTATGGAATGTAAGGAGACATATAATGAGAATTGAAATGAATACAATCCAGTCTTTAGTAAGAGATAATAAGTGGTTTATTTCACTCTTTATCGTCCTAATGATGCTAAGACTTTTTATCTTCAGTGTTTATAAAGTTGAAGGAGCTTCTATGATGAATACCTTTGAACAAAACGATATCGTTATAGGAAGTCAAATTACTAAGATTGACCGTTTTGATATAGTAGTATTTAACGTTCCGGAAAAAAAGAAAAAATATATTAAGAGAGTTATTGGCCTTCCGGGAGATACCATTGAATATATTGATAATATACTTTACATCAATGGTGAAAAAATTGATGAGCCCTATTTAACAGACCAAGTAACACAGGATCTTAAAGTTGATTCGATCCCAGAAGGTTACTTATATTGCTTAGGCGATAATCGTAAAAGTTCGGTAGATTCAAGAAAAATCGGTTTAATACCTGAAAAAAATCTACTTTCAGAAATTAAAATAATCCTCTTTCCTTTTGACAAACTAACTACCTTCTAACCGAAATATAATAATTATAATAAAGAGGAGTTTAAACGATCGTTTAAACTCCTCTTTAAAAATATCTATTTTTGATCATACAAGGCACTGCCCACTCGAATGTAAGTCGCTCCTTCTTCTAAGGCGATGCGATAGTCCCGTGACATCCCCATACTTAGCTCTCCACAAGGAGCCCATGGATAATTCTTGCTAAGTATTAATACTTGTAATTCTTTTAATTCGGCAAAATAATGATGAAGTTCCGTTTCGCTGGCATCAATCGGCGCCATCGTCATTAAACCGACTATTTCAATTTTGTTATAGTCTTTAATGGCTTCTACCGCCTCTATGACACGATCCGGATCAAATCCGCCTTTCGTCTCTTCACCTGAAACATTGACTTGTAGAAAGCATTTTACTGTCCGATCTGCTCTTTTTTGAATTTCTTTGGCTAATGATAATCGATCCAGTGAATGTAAATAATCGATCTGATTAATAATCAATTTCACTTGACGAGATTGGAGGTGACCAACAAAGTGCCAAGTAATTTCTGATGCAATATCATTCAAAGCTTCTAGTTTTGCTAAGAATTTATCCGAGCGATTTTCGCCCATATCTCGAACGCCTAAATTATATAACTCTCTCGTCGTTTCAGCATCCACAAATTTAGTAATCGCCACCATATGAGTCGGATAGGTCGAAATGTCTTCGAGTACACTTGCTAAATTGGTTGCTAATAATTTTTTATCCACGTGATTCCTCCTAAGAAAATAGATAATAGTTTTCAAAAAGCCATGTAGCTAAATTGAGTATTAAAGGAATGGTAACAAGTGAACACATTGTTGTCAGTAAAACAATTTTTGCTCCACTTAAATAATCACCACCTACAATTTGACTTAAAAGAGCTGTCATCATAGCAGAAGGTCCAGCTAGTATCATTACTAAAATAAAAAAACTTTCAAAGGTTAAACCAGGGATGAACAATAGCATAATCAAATTAATTAAAGGCCAAATAATAAGCTTTATGCTAGCTATTTTCCACAATTTCCAATCAAGATAGTCAGATAAAGTAGCGATGTCTTCAAAATAAGCACCTAGAATAATCATAGCAATCGGGGAATAAACCTGATTTAATTGATGAATCCCTTCGGATACAACCGATGGAACAGAGATCTTAAAAACTTGAATGACTACTCCTATCAGAAAAGCAAACAGAATTGGACGAGCAGAGAATGTTATTTTTGGTTCTTTTTCTTTGGCTCTAATCATTTTTAAACCAAGTGTCCAAGAAAAGAAATTTGTAACTAGAAATAAGCCTGTGGTAATCATGACATAGGAAGGTTCGAAAACTGCTAAGGTCAGAGGAATACCAATAAAACCAACATTACCAAAGACTGTTGCAAACTTGGATACCCCATCCTCATTTTTCCCAAAATACCAATGCCCTACGTAGATCCTCATTAACAGAAAAATAATATAAATAATCATTGCTAAGAAAAACTGAGTCATAAGGTCTTGCTGAATCGGCTTAAAAAAAGCTTCGATAATTATCAAAGGGGTCAAATATTTAACAATTACCGTATTCAATTGACTAATGGTCGTTTGCGTCAGAAGTTCTTTTTTAACTAAACTAAACCCAATCACCGCTATGGAAATCAGTATAATTAATTGCTTAAAAATGATGAGTGCTAAATCCATATCTCCCTCAATCTTTCATAACATTTTACTAGATATTATTATAACTCAACTTATCCCCTGAAGGAAGTTACCACCAATCAAGTAGGAGGCTAGTCAACTAATGGCTAGCCTCCTACTCGATTTATATCTAACTTATTATTCTTCGTCCATAACATCATGTAAAGCATCTGCCACAAATTGAACATTCGTTCCAATAATTACGTGGGCTGCATTTTCTCCCATGATCTTAACACCCGCAGCGCCAGAAGATTTTATTTTTTCTTGGTCAATTACTGAGGTGTCTTTAACATTCAAGCGAAGTCGTGTCGCGCAATTGGTAAAGTTTTCAATATTGTCTTTACCACCTAAAGCTTCAAGAATGCGGCGAGCTTGTTGGTATTCTTTTTCGGCTTTTGAATCCTTTAATTCTTTAGAATCCTTTTCAGGTAATGAACCTTTTCGCCCACTTCCAGCATCAAAGTCTAAAGACAAAGGACCTTTTCTTCCTGGTGAAGCAATATCCAATTTTTCAATTAAGAAAGAGAAGACCAAATAATATAGACCGGCGAAAACTAAGCCTTGTAATATTAACATAAAGGGCTTGTTCGCTATTGGAATTTGTGAAGATAAAATAAAGTCGATTGCTCCGGCAGAAAAGCCAAAACCAGCTGTCCATTGCATAAAGGCAGCAAATCCTAAAGATAGCATTGATAAAATAGCATGAGCAAAATAAAGAACTGGGGCTATAAACATAAACGAAAATTCAATGGGTTCAGTAACACCTGTAACAAAAGCTGTGACTGCGCCTGCTAAGTATAAGGACCCTACTTCTTTACGGTAGCGAGGATCAGCCTTACGATAGATCGCTAAACCAGCAGCTGGTAAACCAAACATCATAACCGGGAAGAAGCCAGCTTGATACATTCCTGTAACACCCTTTTCACCTACAGATGCCCAGAAATTACCGATATCATTAATACCTATTAAATCGAACCAGAAAACAGCATTTAAAGCATGGTGTAAACCGGTAGGAATTAGTAGACGGTTGAAGAAACCATATAAGGCTGCTCCGAACCAGCCCATCCCTGAAATCCATTCTCCAAAGCCTACTAGCCCTTCATAAACAGGTGGCCAGATAAAATATAATAATCCTGAAACAAAAATCATAGCAATTGAAGTCAAAATGGGAACCATTCGACGCCCAGAGAAGAAAGCAAATGCATCAGGTAATCTAGTTTTTGAGAATTTATTATAAAGTGATGAAGCGGTAAGACCGGATATAATTCCGATAAAAGCATTATCTATTTTTTCAAAAGAATAGGATAATTCTTCTAAAGGAATATTGACAATATCTGTTAATTTATCCGGTTTCAGTAATGTAGTAACCATTAAAAATGCGACTAAACCTGATAAGGCACTTGACCCATCTCGATCGTTAGACATACCTAAAGCAACACCCAAAGCAAATAGAATGCCTAAGTTACTGAGAATGGTATCTCCAGCAGTCATCAATAAAGCACTGAACTGGTTCCCACCTTGAGAGTCAATTGCATAGCCGATCCCTAGCATTAAGGCAGCAACAGGTAGTACCGCAACTGGTAACATTAATGAACGTCCCAGTCTTTGTAAATATGGATACATATTTTTCACTCCTTTTTATTTATCATATATAATATACCTCAATTTCGAAGCGTTTACAATCATAAATGTAAATTTACATTTTAGTGTTCACACTAAAAGGAGGTGTTGGGCTAATTTTTTTAACGATCTCTTCTAAAATCTAGCAAAAAAAAGAAACGACAAACTAAAAGTTTGTCGTTTGAATGTTTATATTTAAGATTATGCTACAACTGACACATTACTAGCTTGTAAGCCACGTTCTCCTGATTCAACATCAAAAGTTACTTTTTGGCCCTCTTCTAAAGTCTTGAAGCCTTCGTTATTAATAGCTGAGAAATGCACGAATACATCTTCACCATTTTCTTGTTCAATAAAGCCAAAACCTTTTTCTGAGTTAAACCATTTTACTGTTCCATTATTCATAAATGAAATCCTCCTTGCGCTGAGCGCGATTTTTTTGCAGATGTTACATAAGATAAAGAAAAGGATTAATTATGATAATGAATTAAGCTTTTAAATATTTTATTACTCTCTACTCAATTAAGTATACTGTAATTAGTCATATTAGTCAATCACTACTATCCTTCATACTTTATAATTCGAAAAACGAACTTATTTTAATAAATTTAAGTGTGCATCTACAGCTGTTTGTAAGAAGTCTAAGGTATCTTGAGGAGCTTTACCATCGTTCAATAAATTAGCTGAACTTGGTAACATAACCTCAGGTTGTCCCACTGTTGGCATATTTAAAAATGAAAGAATCTTAACCAAATCTTTATTGGCTATTGAGCCACCCATAGCAGAAATTGAATGGGACGCAATTAAAGCTGGTTTGCCATTCCATACAGATTGTCCCCATGGACGAGAAGCAACGTCTAATGCATTTTTTAATGCTGCTGAGATTGTACGGTTATGCTCTGGAGTTACGAATAAAATCAGATCTTGGCGTTTCACTGCTTCACGGAAATCAGTGTAGGCTTGTGGTGAATTTTCATCCAAATCTTGGTTATAAAGAGGTAAGTTTGCAATATCTAAAAACTCTACTTCTGTTCCCTCAGGGTATAAAGTCACAATATTATCTGCCCATTGTTTAGAAAAAGAATTTTTCCGAGTTGATCCTACAATTACACCTAGTTTAGTCATATTTAATCATCCTTTTTATATGTATTTGTTCTAGTAGTTAATTTACTGAACATATGTATTTTATCTCGAATTCGGAATAAAAGCAAGAGGAATAGTTAATTTTTTTATATTTTATTTCTCCCAATGTGAAAGATCTGGTAGCATTGGAACTACTTCTCTGCGGAAAAAAATACGTCCTGTTCTTCCAGAATATTGTCCAATTTGATAGTCTCTAAAGCTAGTAGTGGCTTTGAAGGCTGGCATTTGATAAAGTTGTTTCATATAGCGCCATAAATTAGGGTAATCGCGCAATGAATGATGGAATAAGCCATAGATTGGCATATAAAGTAAATCATGACGGATTAAAGGGGTATATAATATTAAATCGGCTTCAGTCAATTGATCACCTAATAAAAACTGATTCTCAGCGAAATGTTGATCTAACTCGGCTAATACTTTAAAGTAAGCCTCTGCATTTTGATCAAATTCTTCTTGAGAGCGAGTATATCCCGCACGATTTGCTCCTCCCAATACTTCATCAATTATTTTTTGGATCCAACTATCAATCTCTGATCTCAAATTTTCTGGATAAAGATCTGGAGCATTGTCAGCATGAAAAGGTTTAAAACGGGTTGTAAAGTCTCTTAAAATATCTAGTGACTCAGAGTTAACCACTGTCTTAGTTTTAATATCAATTAATGCAGGTACAGAAAAAGGACCCTCATATTCTGGATCAGTATTTTTATAAAGTTCCGAAACATATTCAACTTCTAAAATCGCATCTTTGCCTCCAGTTTCATTAGAAAAATCCCATACTTTACTAGTTTTTATTGGACTAGCGATAGCTAGACTAACTACTTTATCCAAACCTAGTAATCTTCTAGCAATATCAGCCCTTTGAGCATAAGGACATGGAAAACTAAACACAAGACGATAACGATTTGCTTCTACTGGATAAGCAAAATCTTCTTTATATACTTTTGGCATAAAATCACTCCTTTGTCTCATTATAGCAGTCTCTTACTCTTCTTTAGAATTTAATGCTCACTATTCGTAATTAAATTGGCAAGATTATAAATAAATTCTTTACAATCCATTGGATTATACTTGCTAGGCCCCTTGATTCTTTTACCAGCTTTCCGCATTTTGTCCTAAATGTCTTTTGAAGAAAAGATGTTCTCTATTATATTCAATATATAATCTGTCAGAATGATAATTCACGCGATATTTTGAAAATAATAAAGAAGTTATGCCATAATCTTGAGTAATTATAATATTAGCTTTTTAGCATTGGGAAAAAATAATTAATCGTATCTGCAGCTGCTTCAATATAGATGGTCTCTAACAAATCAGAATCATATATTCTATTTGAAAATAATCTATTGTCGTTATAACAAAGACCTTAATCTTATAAGCTGAGCTATTTGAATGGCTTCAGCCTTCACAGGACAAGCATCTATTAAAATCCTCATAACTCCTATTGTTTCAAAAAAGGGTTGGGACAAAAGCCTTAAAAAAAGTCCGGTCAACGATACAATCGTTAATCGGACTTTTTCGGTTCTATAATCTACGTAAATACGCAAAGCAGCGAGCCTAGATTGGAAAGTAACTTTCCAATCTAGGCTCGCTGTAAGTTTTGAGGCGACTGAGAAAACCTTTTATCCTAGCCCCTTTATAATGAAGATTAATTAGTCTTCAAAAACAGTTTGTTCTGTAACTTCGGTAGTTAAAGCTTTCAAAGCTTTGTCTACTAAGTGAGTGCGTAATTTGTATTCTTCTTCCATTGATAATGAAGGATTACCTAGTGGGTGAGGAATAGCAATTGCAGGAACGATACGGTTAGCACCTACTGTTAATGAGATAGGTGTTACAGTTGCCATATGTACTACAGGTAAACCTGTTTTTTCGATTTCTTTTACCATTGTTGCTCCGCAACGAGTACAAGTACCTCAAGTGGAGGTTAGAATAACTGCATCTACATTATGGTCTACTAAGTCCTTAGCAATTTCAGAAGCAAATGCTTTTGATGATGCAACTGAAGTACCATTACCTACAGTAGTATAGAAATAGTTATGTAATTCGCCAATTTCTCCATTACGTTCTTTTTCACGTAAAACATCCACTGGAATAACACGATCTGAATCTTGATTAGCATAAACCGGGTCATAACCACCGTGAGCTGTTTCATATTCGCCTTCTTTAAGGTCTTCAACACCAGAAATGTCATAACGACCATATTTAGAAGCTGAAGAGGATTCAATATGGTCAGGGTTACCAAATGGAACAATACCACCTGAAGTAACAATCGCAATTTTAGCTTTGGTTAAGTCTTTAATTGCTTTTCCTGGTTCTACATTATCAAAATCAGGCATTGGGAATTCAGTAGTGAATTCTTCACCAGCTAATTTCTTAACTAACATATCCACTGCACGTTTAGAACCGCGATCTTCTGTAAAGAAGTTTTTACGGTGACGCTCAAAGTATTCGTCAGTAATTGGGTCTAATTCTTGGTCTGTCAAGATTTTGTTAACAACATTTGCAATTGCAGGAATTGCTTTACGCATTGTTGCAGCAGAGTTACCAGTCTTAACAATGTAAGGAACTTTCTTATACATGTCAACACCAGGGTTCTCTTCATACATACCGGCAACAGCTGGTACATTCAATTCTTGCATAACTGCAGTTGCAACAGCTCCAGCAGCTACACCGTATCGTCCAGCGTTAAATGCAGGTCCAGTGATTACTAAATCTGGTTCGAATGACTTAATCATTTCAATTACTTCATTAATAGCATCTGTATTTTCATTAAAGTATGAGTCACCACATACCACAGTTCCAACGATTTCTCCATTTTCAGCAATTGCACCATTGATTCCAACACCTGGTCCTACAACACCATCTTGTTTGAATGGTTTTGTATCAGCTTTTTCTTCTCCACCGATACCAGCGTAGAATTGATTAATGTAATGAACTACACGTTTTTTTGTCATGGTTTTACCTCCTTATTTAATAATTATACGCCACGAGCTGTGCGTTTGTTGAAGCCTAATTCGTTTGTAGCACCAGTAATTGCTTGAATTTCAACTTCAATTTCGCCATTTTCACGTAAGCTTCCGTCAAATCCGCCGGCAATTGTATCAACATAATCTAATGTTCCGATAACTTTATCCATTGGAGGTAAAACAACTACTTCATTGGCATTTCCACCTGTTACAACTGCGTTTGCAGATTTATCAGCGTCTGCTAATCCTTGAGAAGCTCCATCGCGTCCAGCGTACTCATCAGTAACAATTACTGTTTTAACGCCTTCAGCTTCAATCTTCTTAGTATTCATGATCAAGTCAGTATCAGGGTTACCGAATCCTTCTTGAGAAACAATTACACCATCTAAACCTAGGAATGAACATAATTTAGATGTCCAATCAGATGAACGTTTCTTATCATTTAAATATACAGCTTCGTTTGTGATGATAACTCCCATAAAGTTGATATCTTTACCATGACGCTCATAAAGATCCTCAATGATCGGATTGTTTAAGTGGTGGTAAGTAGTATTCTTATCACATGCAGACACACAGTTACCAGAAATAACTGCTCCATCCATTACTTCTGTAGGATATAAAATTGAAGGAACAATATGCTTAGCATCAGTTCCATAAACATAAGTATCATGTAATAACCCTTGAGTTTGTAACATATATACATAACCAACTTTTGGAAGATCAGGATATTCTGAAATTTGTTCCAATAGTGGTTTTGTTTCATAAGTTACCACTTCGTCTGCTTCTGTTGCTGCAGCTAATGTTCCTAAATGCTTAGCAACCTTCAATCCAGCTTCACGAACTGCTTGCTCATAAGCGTATGTTTTTACACCTTCAGCTGGCTCAACCACTAAACAGATGTTGATTAATTGGGAGAATGGTGTTAATTCAGCACCAGGCCCTTGCATATCAACAATACCTTCTTGAAATCCTACAATTTTACCAACTGTAGCGACCGCACAACCTTTTAATACATGAGTACGGCCTTCCCCAACGCGATCAACTTTGCTGACTACACCTGGGAAAACTTCTGATGTTGAATCTACTTTACCACGTGGCTCAATAACATCTTTAATAGGTGTAATACGTACTGACTCACCAGGTTTTGCAATTTCGATTGAAACATTAGCAATATGATCGTCTTCTAAAACGATATTTTTAATTTCTTCTTCATTGATGTATAAAACATTGCCTTCTACTTTAGATGAATCTGCAAGTTTTACATCGTTAATTTGAATTTTACCTAATTCAAGTTTCATTCAATCACCTCTATTGTTATTTTCTAAATTCAGGAGTTAGTTAAAGCGTAATTCTGGTGAAAAATGAATACGCTGAAGGGTACTCTCCATTAAATCTAAATCGATCGTAGCAAAATCCTCCAAGACTGAATCTAGCCAATTTGGAGTTGCTCGGTCCTTGATGAATTTTTCATAAACTGCGATGGCTTGTTCAATTATCTCGAGACTTTCTAGATCGATTTGTGATTGTTTAGTAGTAGTGATAATTATTGATTTGTAGAAAGTTTCGTTCGGTTTGATTGAACCACTCAGTGGATGAGTCAACAACACATAATGTTCATTAATAACGAGCTTTTTAGTCTCATAAAGAACATCACCATAGTCCCCATCAATAAAAATGATTGGACATTGGTCGATAGTTTCATTCACTTTTGGATTATTCGATATGATTTTCATGGTTTCACCTCTAGACGCCAGTGCTTGCCATTTAACTAAGAACGATTACATCGGACTTTTCTAAATGTTAAGAACAAAGCCAAAACTTGGCCGCACTCTCCTTAGTTCTTGTGAACATTATAACAAAAACAAAAAAAATTTACAACAAAATTCCCCAATAAAGTATATTTTCCAAATGTGTTCTGTTTATAAAATAAATATAAAAATCACCTAAAACTCTAACAAGTTTAAAAAAATTTATTAGATTAGTGAACAATATATTGGAATAGATAACTGGTAAAATGTGAGTGATTTAGACTCTAATTTAACAATTGGAGTAAGTTATCTTCAAAAATTGCATAGCCTTCTTTCGTTAAGTGGATACCATCAATAGTATATCTATCCGAAATCTTACCGTTTGAGTCATAAACTCGTTCCCATGTTAATAATTTTATTTGAAATCTTTTTGATAGTTTTCTAAGTTCTTGATTTACCCAAGTGATTTTTTCTGGTTTTAGCCTTTCGGTTTCATCGGTTTGAATAATTTCAGAAAGGACTATTCTTATTTTAGGGTTCAATTCACTAATAAAAACTAATAATTGTGTCAAATAGGTAATAATAGACTCTTTTTTCATTTGATAATAAAGTTCATTAATTCCAAACATAATAAGAACTGCATCACTTTCAACTAATTCATTAGCACTTTTTTTAGCCATCTGCAGGCCCTCTTTAGCAATAATACCTTGTTGAGATACGTTAATAATCTTCCAGTCTCCCATACTTTCTTTCTTATAAAATGAGAGAATAGAATGTCCTAAAAATATAAGCTTTTTCATATTTCCTCCATTTTGAATTTCCTAAGTTACCGATTCATATAATCTTATTATAACATCATTATAATTTTGTGAACAAGATCACATGTTTATGGGTTTATTAGTATTATTTAACTTAAATTGTTAGAATTATAAATAATTATCCATTATAATTAATATCAGTTAGAAACATTAAGCTATCTTATTGTTTTAGAAAGAAGGTTTAATATGACTAAAAATAAATATTTGTATTTAACATTTGATTCTACAACTGATGCCATAGCTGCTGAAGCACAATTTAAAGCCGCTAATATTAAAGGTCGTCTGGTTATGATTCCTCGAGAACTTTCAGCAGGTTGTGGAATGTCTTGGAGATCTGAACCTCATTTAAAGGAAGTGTTACTAACGGTTGCTGAAAAAAATAATATAAATTTGAAACAAGTAGAAATCTTATAGCTTCAGATTTTTTACAAAGTATATCTATTTTCTAGTATCAGCTATTTATTCAGTTCTTATATCTGTTATAATTATGGGTGTAAATTGTTAATTAAGGAGAATGAACATGTTAAAAACGATTAAAATTAATTTTGAAACCATCGAATTAATGGACTTCTTTTGGCAAACAGCTGCTCGTCGTGAAAAATTAACCGATTCTTACTTTTTAGATATAGCTAATCGTCCAGAAATGGAAGTTATCTATACTGAGGGATTCGATTCAAACTCAGTAAGAAAAGTTTTATCGGCCGTTATTAACTATGAACCAGTCAATGAAGCAACTAAGAAAGAATTAGAATTCTATCAATCCAACAAATTCTTTGCTGATGATCCTGGAAATGTCGAACTCACCCTCCCTACTGTTAAAACTTTAAATGTCGATGAAATGAAAGAAACTTTTTCAGGAGACACAAAGTATGAAGAAATAAAAATTAATTTTGTTCCTGCATACGACATCGTGGATCAAATTGATGGTGATACACTGACAATTAATTTCTTCAAACTTGGTATTGATTTCACAGATTTCGAAACGGTACTCATAGAAGGTAAAAAGCTTAAGGACTATTTAGAAGAAAAACTTAAAGAATTACTCGAATAAAGCTTAAACCTCATTTGAGGATAACTTAATCGAGACCCTGGCTTCAGTCTGGGAGACTGGGCTAAAACTCCTCAATACTACATAAAAATCAGCGAGCCAGAGTGCTTAGGCTCGCTGATTTTTGCTGTTTTGATTAAAATAATAATTCTTGCATACTATACATAATAGTAATTAACAGCTAGGATGCCGATAAAAAGGGGCTTTTATGGATAAAAATTAAACCGTAGCTAAATATATTATTCTACTTCATTTAAACTTTGATATTCCTATGGATCAGGAAGCGCCATTAATCAGTCGGTACTTTCGTCTTAAATGACCACCATCTCTTCCAAGATAAAGTTTATTTACTGATGGCACGAAGCTAGAAGCCGATGCTGATTAGCATTCCTAACATTTACGCTCAATCCTAGTTTGATGCTGAGATAGTATTTGGTCGCAATTTTATTGTGCGAAGAATAAAGCTCAAGGGAGAAAAGGGATAATAAATGACCGGAGTCTCCTTACAATGACTATGAATCTCACACAATCACCCCATTATTTACAAACTTCCCGACATTTTGGGCTTGTTATTCACTATTCTTATTCATTAAACGACAAAAGCAGTGGCGAATCTCATGTTTAATGATTCGCCACTGTTTTTAGGACTTTTTGCTCAGTCCCGTTTTAATTACTTATGTAAAGTGTTTACATATAACCTTTTTCTTTAACAATTTCATTGGCTTTCTTAGCATTTGCGCCACTAATCATTACGATAGGACCTGAACATCCCATCCCTGATTCAGCGTAAATACCTTCTTTCCATAATGCTTTAACAGCATCTTCAAGGTCTAATACATCAATTCCGTTAATTTGAGCTGTAACTACTTCTTTAGCTGGTGCTTTAATTTCTTCCTCAGCTACAGTAGCCTTAGGTTGAAGTCCTTCACGAACATCCTTAAGACCTGCTTTTTTAGCAGATTCATATTCTTGCTTAGCTACAGTCGTTAATTTACCTTTAGCCATTTGGAAAGCATATTTTAATGCATTGGCAATAACAGGTGCTCCTGAAGCACGTGATACGATATTAATAATATGGTCGTATCCATCTCCAACACCTGGACCATATCCGAATCCAGTTGTTTCGTAAGTACCACCTGAAGTGTATGATCCGAATAGTTTCATTAAGATATTACCTGTTAAAGAATCACAAACCATTACGTCTGCAGAACCCAATAACAAGTCATTACCACGTAAAACTACGCCACCATCTGAACGAGCAGACTCGCCAAATGTAATATCATAGCCTTTTTCTTGTAATTGTCTTAAAGCACGTTCAACAGTATTAGCTCCGTCAACGTTCACAATTCCAACTGTTGGGTTTTGAATTCCTTTGGCTTTAGCCACTGCGATACCATTAATAGCGTTTAAGACCATTGCTTCTGTACGGACAGTAGCTGTAGTACCAGTAGTTGTAGCAATGAACATTTCACGCCCTAAAGCAGGTGAAATTACACGGCCTACAGTTGATACACCAATCGGGAATGTATGGTGAAGTGTTACTGCCCCATGAATAGTTCCATCATTTAATAATTTTTCAAGCGTTTCTTCAACCGCTGATTCATCATTAGCTTCATAATGTTCGTATTCTTCAGTCCAGTCTAATTTTTCACCAATCAGAACGACTTCAAATAGACCTTCTGATTTTGCCAGAGCAGCTGCTTCACGCATAACATCAAACCCTAGTTCAGAGCCATTGATGGTTAGACCAATCTTAATAGATGGTCCAACTTGACCGCTCTCTAACGTATGAGCTAATTCGTTTATAACATCTTTAATTGCTTGATTCACTTGGTTAGACATGCGTATTGCTCACCTCTATTCTTCTTCTGATGAAAAGTTTTCAGCAAATTGGCGTAATGCCTTAGCAACTTCTGCTTTAACAACTTCTTTCAAGTCGCCGTCAACAGCTGTTTCAACTTCTCCTGAGTTACGTTCAATAATTATTGATACCCCGTCAAATAAGTTAGTCATACGTCCTAAGAATAATGAACCCTTACCAACGATCATTGCCCGATTAATACCTGAATCACTTGTCATATCGTCATAAGCGAATCCTAGGTAAGGAGCTCCTGAAGGAATATGACCTTGAGTTGGTGCCCAACCAGGAATTCCTTTTTCTGCAACAAAGTTAGCTAAATCAGCACGTTCTAATTCTTTACGTAATACTCCTACCGCACCAATCATCTTAAGGTTAGCAGTTGGCACATCTCCAGCACCAGCAGATTTAGTAATATCTGGGTTTTGCATTTCAACTGAGAAAATATCAACATCTGGAATAGTTAAGCCTGCTTTATCTAAAGGATCTCCTACCAAAGCAGTCATAACCGCTTGAGGTGAAGAACCAGATGAAACAGTATGACGTCCAGTAACATCTGTACGGATCACTGGGCTCTTTCCATCGTTTTGAGAAATTAAGTAGGCCACACCAGCTACTGAATCCTCTAATAATGGCATATCTTTTTCATAATGAGATTTACCATTCATACCTAATTTAGCAGTAGAACCTCCGGCAACAACCGCTACTGCTTTATATGTTCCAGCTCTTACTAATGAAGCTGCACTGATCAAGGCATGTGTTGGTGCCCCACAGAAAGCACGTAAGTCAGATCCTGAAGCATTTTTTAGACCGCAAAGCTCTGCAATAGCTTTAGCCATGTTACCCCCACCACGCTGGTTCATGTCGCCGATTGCTTCTTCTGATGCCTCAATCACATATTCAATGTCTTCAGCATTGATATCTTCAGTATCTCGTAATAAGTGGCGTAAAGATAAAACACCTGAAGCTTTGTTAACTAAGTTTTCTAGCATGATATGAGCATTTAAGTTAGGGTCAATATCGTGGGCACGTGAAACCACGCCGACTAATTCACCTTCATAATATAGTCCCTCAGCTTCATACTCATCGATATGTTTTTGTAACCATTCAGCCGATTCGGTGTTTTTAATCTTGTCCACATCATCTTTAAAGATTTCATTTTCTGCCATAACTTCTTTTACCTTAGCAGCAAATCCTTCTTCAAGATATACTAAGTCAAATACGTCTACGATTGAAAGTAGTCCGTAAAATTCAATCTCTGGCATAATTTCGCCACGTTTTGAGTAACGTCCACCTTCAGCTTTAGTTTTGAAACGTGGTTCTTCAATTTTTTTCAATTCAGAATAATGCATATTATTAATATACGTTTGGTTATTAGGGTCTGTTAGAACCTCTTCGTAACTACGTAAATGTTTATCTAGATTCTTAAGATATTCAGAATCTGGAGTGGTGATGCGCTCAGTGGTTTGAGTCGTACCATTATGAATTAACATATTAGGTGTATGTGCTAGAGTATAAGCTGCACCTTTCAATACTGGAAGAGTCATTTGCATTCTCCTTTTTTATGGTTAGTTTATATTGTATATTATTTCACATATCTGTTAAAAAAGCAAGTCTTTAGAACTCTCTGAATAAAAAAGCCAGCATAAGCAAACTGCTTTTACTGGCCCTCCTTTTAGATATAATTTTTAAAAATTATACTGAATATTTAGAAAATTGATCGCGAATTGATTTCATTTCTTCAGCGATTGAATCAACATCTAATACCATTTCCATCATACCGATTTGTTCATCGTAAATGTCTGGATCAGCGTATTCTTTGAACTCAGGTTCAGTTGCATGGTATACAGCTAAACCTAGAGGTGTGTTTGTTAAAGCACCCGCATAAGTTGGGTCTCCGTTGGTAACTGTTTCAGCTGCTAGACCAGCAGATTCTGCTTCAGCCCCACCTAAGATTACAACAAGATTTTCTGCACCGTGTTTTTCAGCAGCTTCTTTAATACGACGTTGGTTTTCCAAATCCATGGCTCCTGCAGCCGTTCAAACGAAGCACTCTGTTGATGACATTAAAATCTCAACTGGTTTACCTTCTAAACTAGCTTCGATTGCTTGTCCTGGAATACCGTCACGGTCTCCAATGATCAATAATTTTTTATTATCCATTGACATAATGTTACCTCCTAAGATATTCGAAATAAAATGTTCGCAACAACAATATATCACTACTATGACTGTAGTATAACCCTAGCTTTCATATTTGTCAAACCAATTTATAAACGATTACGTTTTATTCATTATTCACTAAATCCACCCTCCAAAAACACTTTAACAGCAAGCTTTAAGCATTTATTTAAATTTATAATAAATAATTTTTTAATAAGCATGTGTATCAATTTTAAGCTATAATAATGACAGATTTAGGAGGTTTTTCCATGAAGGTCTTACATGTTTTAGCCCAGCTACCTGCTCAAACAGGTTCTGGCATTTATTTTCAAAATTTAATCACGGGCTTAAAAGATAAAGGCATAGATAATGGCATTATCTACGCCACTCAACCCCCTTTTAAAGAATTATTGCAAACAGATAATTGTTACCCTGTTCATTTCCAATCCAATGAACTCCCCTTCTCAATTGTCGGTATGTCAGATGTGATGCCTTATCAAAATTCTATTTATTCTCAATTAACAGATCAGCAGACTGAACAATGGCAACAAGCTTTTATTAAAAGATTAATGCAAGCAAAAGAAGAATTTCAACCGGATATTATCTTAACCCATCATCTTTGGTACTTAACTTCTTTGGTGCTAGATACTTTTCCTGAAATTCCGGTGATTGGTATCAGTCATGGGACGGATATTCGGCAAGCTAGACGCCACCCTCATTTAAAAACACGCTATTTGGGTAATATGAACCGACTGGCTTTGATTTTCTCTTTAACTCAAGATGATCGTGACAATTTAATCGAGGAGTTTCAAATTGATGCTGAAAAAATTATAGTTACCGGCAATGGTTTTAATTCTGCCATTTTTAATCTAGAAGGTTCACGAAAGTCCAAGCAGTCTTCAATAAATTTAATCTATGCTGGTAAAATCACTCGTTCTAAGGGTGTCTTTGAATTAGTTCTAGCTTTTGAAAAAGTCAAAAAATCTTTTCCTCAAAGCCAACTGTTACTAATTGGTAACGGCGATCCTAGTGAAATTAAAGAATTAAAAACAATTGTCTCTTCTTATGGAATAGAAGATATTCACTTTCTTTCAGCACTTCCTCAATTAGAATTAGCCAGTTGGATGAAAAAATCTGATATTTTTATTCTGCCATCATATTATGAAGGTTTAGCAACTATTTGTTTAGAAGCCATGGCTTGTGGTTTGCGTACAGTAGTTTCTGAATTAGCCCCTTTAAAGAATTTCTTAGCTGATGAGATTAACCAATCTCAATGGATTGAATATGTTCCGCTTCCACGCATTGTTGACCAAGATAAAGCACATCAAGAAGATATCCCAGAATTTATTGCAAACTTAAGTCAATCTATTATTTTACAAATAAATCGATTACAGTCGCAACAAGCCATCGATCCTCATATATATGATTTAATAATGCAATACTCATGGGAACGTTTAATAGATAAACAATATCATTGCATAAACTTCTTATTTAAAGAAAAAGATAAAGCATAAACTTTAAGACTGCAGGCAAAAACCCTTCAAATGTTTACTGTCTGCATTGACTGACGTCATGGAAATCACCCGTTTTCTTTTTATTATACATGACAAAAATCCGTCCCTAACACTGTTACCACAGCGGGGACAGATTTTTACTGGGTGTTGGCGTAATTTATGTTGTCGCCTCTTGGTCTTCAATCTTAAACCTTATTCTTTTATTTACAATTGTTTTAAATAACTAATGATTTGCTCCATGTCTGCTAAAGAAAGTGTGCGAACATCAAATTGTACATGATTTTGCTGAACACGTGCTATAACTGGCTTATCTTGACTCCTTAGGTAAGATTCAATTTGACTTGCCGACAACTTTCGGTGGTCGACTTGAACCAAGACGGTTGATAGTGTTGATCCAGGGTATGATCCTCCCCCTACTTGCGATTGTCCTTCTATCAAATCTACTTGCCAAGAACCGGCTAATTCCCCAATGGCTTGTTGGAATTTTTGAGCCTTTTTAAGTAATTGTTCACGATCTTGGCTAATCATTTGTAAGACTGGTATTTTGCTAAAGGCCAGTTCTGGATTTAAATATTGTCGCATGGTCACTTCCAAGGCTGCAAGCGTTAGCTTGTCAGTTCGTAAGGCACGAGTTAATGGGTGGGCACGCATCTTATCTAACAATTCTTTTTTACCAACTATAACCCCTGCTTGCGGCCCACCTAGTAACTTATCGCCAGAGAAAGTTACTACATCGTATCCCGCTTGAATGGCTTCTTGAACCGTTGGTTCATAAGGCAGACCAAATGTTTGCATATCCATAAATAGGCCTGAACCTAAATCGTTTAATGCAAGAAGACTGTGTTCATGAGCCAAGTCTACTAGTTCTTGATCATCCACTTTTTCAGTAAAGCCAACTAAATGATAATTGGATGTATGGACTCTTAATAAAGCTCCGGTCTCTTCATTGATAGCAGCTTTATAATCACTAAGGTGTGTTTTGTTAGTAGATCCTACTTCATGGAGCAGGGCTCCTCCACGGGTTATCACATCAGGTATCCTAAATGAGCCGCCAATTTCAACCAACTCACCACGAGATATAACCACTTCTTTAGCTTCTGTTAGGGCTGAAAGCATTAAAAGTACTGCTGCAGCATTATTATTAACTACTAACGCATCCTCTGCACCTGTTATTTGTTTCAATACATCTTTTAAGTGAGTGTATCTAGAGCCACGTCTGCCCTCTTCTAAATCATACTCTAAGTTAGAGTAATTGGGCCCTAAATCAACAAGAGCATCAATAACTGTTTGAGATAAAGGCGCCCGTCCTAAATTGGTATGTAAAACTGTTCCGGTGGCATTAATTACTGGTTTAAGAGAGGGATTCAGTCTTTTAGCTAAAGCTTCTTCAATATGTTTTATCACACTTTCAAACTCTAATGAACTAGCCTCAGTAATCTCCCCACTTAAGACACCTTGCCTGATAAAGTCAATTTGTTTTTGAATACTTTCTTTAACATAAGCTGGATCTAATTTTTCGGTCCATTTTCTAATACGTTCATCTTGTAGAACTCTATCAACTTTTGGTAGTGATGATAATAAATGTTTCATTAAATGAAAGCCTCCTCAATCTTTTGCAGATATTTAGGGTTCATTACACGTACATCCTCATTTCTTATGGTTATCCCACGCTTATCGAAATCCTCTAACAGTAAGAGAGTGTATTTACGACTGGTTCCTAAAAGGTTTCTAAAATCTGCCAAGGCAATTGTATCATGTTCTTTAAGGAAATCTCTCAACCTTTTGAGCGCCTCATTATAGTAAGAAACGTGAATCTCAGTTTGCTTATCCAAACGGTAAAATTCATTTTGTTTACGCATCAACCTATAAACTTCTCGCATGTTTTTATCTTTACCAACCACTTCTTCAAAAAGTGGCGGTGCGAAAGGGGTTTCAGCTAATTTTGCTTCAATAGCTTTTCTTGCTTTCGCTTGAGCTGGCGTAATAGCAATCGTGTGGTCAACTAAGCGAATTAAATCGCCCTCAATTACAAAGTGGCCCTGACCAACTATGGTTTGAATGATTGCATTCAGCTCCTTAGGTGCAATTTTATTAAAGCGTGAACGGAATTCTTCTAAGGACATACCAGCAATCATATTATTCACCTGGTGAAATTCTGATAATGTTTCTTCCATTTCTTTTTGAATGGCATCAAATGAAACTCGGGCCATATAGAACTGGCCAAATTTCATTAAGTCGCCGGCTTCGACCATCTCTTTCACATATCCTTCAATCGTACGCATTTCTTCATTCAGATAGTCAGCCATTTCTTTAATGGATGTAAAGCCGGCAGAACGATGGGATAAGAAATCCAATAACACATCTGACATAGTGCCTGATTCTAGTACTTCTAATGACTCAATGACATCTTGATTGTAACGTTTATGTTTCTTAGGGGTAGGATCGAGAACCTCGCCCCCTCCGATTGTAATTACAGGTGAATAATTTCTTAAAATAAAACGATCGCCTTTCTTTACAGCAATTTGTTCTTCTAAACGTATTTGCATAAAAGCTGTCTGTCCCGGTTGAACTTTTTCAACGCCTAAAGGGACAAGTCTACCAATAACTTCACGCGTTCCAATATGCACATGTACTCTATCCCAAAGTTCCATCGGTTGGCTGGCATCTTTAAGACATTGCACCTTGGTGTCCAACATATATGAAGACTCTAAAGGCGCTGCACTTAGGACATCGCCACGACCAATTTGATCAAGGTCGACCTTGGTTAAGTTGATAGCGGTCCGATTGCCAGCATGCGCCTCTTCTTGATCTTGTTCGTGAATTTGAATTGTACGGATCCGAGTTGGTATGCCAGATGGATAAATCGTTAAATCGTCACCTACTCGAATAGAACCATCAATTAGAGTGCCTGTTACGACAGTCCCAAATCCTTTAACAGAAAAAGCGCGATCAACATTTAAGCGTGCCGGTAAGGATTCATTATCCCGTTGAATCTTCTCAACCTTTTCAGCCAGTAAGGCCTTTACTTTTTCAATACCAATGCCTGAAATAGCGTCCGTTTCAACGATAGGTGCGTCTTCCAATGGCGTTCCTTCAAATTGTTCACGAATATCTTCGTAAACTAGTAGTTTAAGCTCTTCATCTGCATCAGCTACCTTTGTTAAGACAATGATGAAATCTTTAATACCTAACAAGTTAAGGACAGAAACATGTTCTTTAGTTTGCGGCATTATGCCTTCGTTCACATCAATCACTAGCATTACTAGATCAATACCGGCCGCACCTGCTAACATGTTTTTGATGAACTTTTCGTGTCCGGGAACATCTACTATACCAACTCGTTCCCCATTATTTAAATCAATATAAGCAAAGCCTAAATTGATAGAAAGGCCACGCTGCTTCTCTTCCTTAGAAGTATCTGTTTCGATACCTGTTAAGGCTTTGATGAGCGTGGTCTTTCCATGATCAATATGGCCTGCCGTTCCTAAAACGACATTTTTCATTAAGTAATTCCTTTCTTATCAACTAACTAGGGTCTTACAACTCGGTCATAAGATCTTAATTGTTCAAGAATATAGCGCATATTGGTTTCTTCACCGACCGCAAGCTTGTCTTTTAATTCGTAGAACGAAACACAAGTCCCACAAGCTTTAACTGCAACCCCTTTGTCAAGGAGCGTTTGTAAATCTTCGACGGTGTCAGCACCTTCTGCTGCTAAGGTTACTCCACCATTGTATAATAAAATTTCTTTTGGTAGTTCTTCTTCTTGAGCTAATACACTAATAAACGATTTAATTAGTGTACGACCTAGATCATTATTACCTTCTCCTAGTTTGTCACTTGCAATAACTACAATGTAATCAGTCAAATTATTTCCTCCTAAACTTCACTTATTTTACCACAATTGCCTTGTCTTTTTTTTCAACCATATAACCAATATGAGCGGCTTGAATGGATTTTTCTTTATAAGCCACTAAAATTGCTTCTAGCTGATCTTCAGGAACTGTTATTAATAAGCCTCCTGAGGTCTGTGGATCAAATAGCACTTCCTCCATGGTTGAATCCTCAATTTGAAAATCAATATTCTTAGCATAATGAGCGCGGTTACGTTTGGCACCACCAGTGGTTAAATGTTCTTTAGCTGCTTGGTAGGCACCTTCAATAATTGGTATTTTATCGGCAAATATTTCTGCCGTCAACTGCTCATCACACATCTCCATCAAATGACCTAAAATGCCAAAGCCAGTTATATCTGTACATGCGGTAGCTTGATAATCCAACATGACTTCAGCTGCATACTTATTCAAAGTTGTCATTAATTCTATTGCTTCATCAAAAGCCTTTTCATCAATTAATCCTTTGTTATGTGCAGTGGTTACAATGCCTACTCCCAATTTTTTAGTCGCAATGATAGCATCGCCAGCTTTTGCACCATTGTTGGTAATTATTTTATCAGGATGCACAACTCCTGCTACTGCTAAACCATATAGCGGTGTGGATTGACGAATCGTATGTCCTCCCGCTAGAACTCCTCCAGCTTCTAAGACTTTTTCAGCTCCCCCACGTAGAATTTCAGCTAAATTTTCGAGCGGTTGACTGTCATCAGGATAAGCTACTATGTTGAGTGCCGTAATCACTTTTCCTCCCATTGAATAAACATCCGATAAAGCATTGGTTGCTGATATTTGACCAAAAACATATGGATCTTTGACCATTGAAGGGAAGAAATCAGTTGTTTGAATAACTGCAACATCCGGTGAAACTTGGTAAACTGCTGCATCATCACTAGAATCATAACCTACTAGTAAATTACCATCAAATTGCTTGGGTAATCCTTCTAAAATTTCAGACAAACTGCCTGGTCCAATTTTAGCGTTTCATCCACCACATATTTCTAATTCATTCATTTTTTCTTTATCTATCATTTATATCTCCCCACTTCCTTTTATGATAGTCCTATTATAGCCTTTTTAATTATTGTTTTCAGTAATCAAAAACTTGGATTTATTAGTTTTCATAATAAAAGCAGCACAAGTCTGACTTGTGCTGCTAAGTTAAAATTTTGATTAGAACTCAACTTTTTCAGATTTAACACGACCTTTTTCATTAACATAGTATAAGTCTACACGGTCAGTGAAAGGTGTTGCGTCTGCTCCTACACCATCTTTACGAAGTGAAACTTGTAAAGCTTTATGATCAAAGCCTTCAGTTTCTTTGAGAACTGATTTCATAACCTTCATGATAGAGATTGGTGTTTCAGGTTCTTTTAATGTAACGATTGCTTTACCTTTTTTCAATGCTGCTGCAACTAAATCTTCAACTTGATCAGCTGGCGCTCCAAAGATTAAATAGTAGTCGCCTTCTTTTTCTAAATCTTCAGCTTTACGAACTTGAACAGAATCATGCGTTTTCTTAGCTAATTGCATGATGTTAGCCATCAAAGGGCGAGATCCAGTTGAGCGGTGTCCAGCAATAATTACTGAAGATTTTTCTGCAAAAGCCTCTTCAATTGCGTTTGCTACTTTCTCGTTAAATAATCCATCTTCAACAAATTTACCTAAAATTGCGTTCATAATTAAACCTCCATATAGTTAGTTATGTGTATAGGTTCACAATATCACAAATTTTACATTTTGCAAAGGGGTTGGCCTCATCTTTTCACTTATAAACAAAAGATGTGATTTTTTATTTATTTAGATTTATAATAAAAAAGACTTTATTTAAAAGGAGCTAGTCCGATATCAAATAAGCACCTACTAAAAATGCTTGCTAATCGTATCAAAAAGTCAGCCGCTGACTTTTATCATGAGATTGTTATAGAAAAATAAAAACACAGCTAGATAATAATAAATTAAGACGGACTATTGGATAATCTGTTGAAAATATAGCTTTTGCACCGGAGGAATCAAATATAAGGTTGGGTTTCGCCAATCCTCATGAGAAAGCTAAACCTCAATTAGGTGAAACAGTCGTCGATTTAGCTTGTAGTAAAGTTTTTGATGCTTTTTATTGCGGCTAAAACGGCTGGTAAAGAATGAACATCTGCACTTAATGGTATTAAAGTCCCACTACTTGACCCGATGGCTGTCTCACCAGTATTAGCCAGTGCGCCAATTACTGCACCTTCACCACCGATACACGTTAGAATAAATGGTCATCCTAAAGGTCATCTTATTGCATAAATTAATGGTTCACCCATTCCAAAAATACCTACTGGTAAGCCACCTTTTATCATTGAGATCAATTACTTGTTCTGACGATCTTTAACTCTTAAAAAGCTTCTGTTATGTATGAAAATGAGAAGCTGACTGAGTACAATCTTCTACTTAATTTAGACTTTGGTCTTCCTAAGGATCGTGAAGCGTCTTTAATCAGTTTGTTCTTTCGCTTTAAAAGACAATTATCTCTTCCAAGTTAAAGTTTTATTTCTTGACGGCACAAAGCTGTATGCGCCGGTGCTGATAAGTATTCCTTGCGCTTATGCTCAACCTAAGATTGTTGTTGAGAGAGTATTCGATCGCATGAAGGGTGTAATTCTAGTATGCGAACAGCTTGGAGGAGAAAAAAGACAATAAATAACCTGGGTCTCTTCTTAATGGCTATAAAACTCACCCAATCAGTTCATTATTTACGAACTTCCCACCCCTTTAATGCTTGCTGGTCACTATTTTTATTCTTTAAACCACAAAAACAGTGGCGAATCTCATATTTGATGATTCGCCACTGTTTTTAAGGCTTTTGGTCCAGCCTCTTAATTGTTTAATAAATTATAATAACAGTTTTTAATGATAAGAACCTTGGTGCCATAAGGACACTTGCCCTTGCCGTAAAGATTGTTGAACATCAATAATCCTTTGATTACTACTTCCTCTAAATTGCAAACTGAGATCTTTTTTGTCATTATCAAAGCGACCGTCGACAAGCACATCCACTAATGACAAGAGTTCTAGTTTATCAGAGGAATCTTTTAATAGCTCTTCCCAATAATAACCCGACCAAGACCAAATGTCTTTACGGTCTCCATAAATAGATCGCACTTTTTTGACTAAGGGAATTAGAATTGGTGTAGAAAGAAAGGGTTCGCCACCCAATAAGGTTAAACCTTGAACATAATCATGGGCTAAATCTTCAATAATCTGATTTTCAAGTTCTTTAGTATAAGGCACACCATAATTGAAGTTTTGGACCCGACGATTAAAACAACCCTTACAATTAAAGAGGCAGCCGCTGACATAAAGACTATTACGTACTCCTTCCCCATCCACAAAATTAAAAGGTTTATAGTCTGCTATCTTTCCTAAACAATAATCTTGGGCTAGCCATTCTTTTGGTTTAGGATTTTTGAAATTTTCAATCACTGGTCACACATTCTTTCGGTTAAATGTTTTTGACGGGATTGAATCTCCTTATGACGTCCTTTGACCATCGGTCTTATATTCGGATTACCGAGGTAACCACAGGTTCTCTTCACTACATCACAAGTTTCAGGATTACGATTGTCACATTGCGGACAAGCAAAACCTTTTTCTGTAGGATTAAATTCTCCTTGGAAGCCACATTCATAGCAATGATCGATAGGGGTGTTGGTCCCTAAATACCCAATTTTGTCATAGGCATAATCCCAAACTGCTTCTAAGGCCTTAGGATTTTGACGTAAATTGGGATATTCACAATAATGAATAAAACCTCCTGAAGTATATGGAGCATAGTCCTTTTCGAAATCAATTTTTTCAAAAGGATTTGGACTTTTACGCACATCATAATGAAAAGAATTAGTGTAATAATCCTTGTCTGTCAAATCCTTAATAGCACCAAATTTAGCTCGATCTAAACGGCAGAAGCGATCCGTCAAGGACTCACTCGGAGTCGAATAAACAGAGAAATGATAATCGTATTGCTGAGCTAATTGATCGGCCTTCTTTTTAAGTTCTTGGATTACTTTCAATGAAAAAGTTTTAGCCGCGTCATTCTGCTCCCAATTAGAACCAAAGAAATAAGCTGTAATCTCATACAGACCGATATAACCTAAAGATATGGTGGCGCGCTTATTTTTAAATAATTGGTCAACATTCTCATCAGCTTTCAGATAATGACCAAAAGCTCCTTCACGGTATAGAATTGGAGCATTCTCCGTCTTAGCTTGTTTGACTCGCTCTGCTCGATACACAAGAGCTCGACCGACAACTTCCAGGCGATCATGCAACAATTCCCAAAAATTATCGAAGGAATGATCCGACTCCATAGCGATACGGGGAAGATTTAAGGTGACTACCCCTAAATTCATTCGTCCACTATTTACTTCTTTTCCTTTTTCATCTTGCCAACCTTGAAGAAATGATCGGCATCCCATTGGCACTTTAAAGCTTCCAGTTAGTTCCTTGATCTTATCATACATTAGAACATCTGGATACATCCGATTACAAGCGCACTTGAGGGCTAATTGTTTAATGTCATAATTGGGATCTTTCATTAAAAGATTAGTTCCCTTGCGTAAGCTGAAAACTAATTTAGGAAAAATAGCTGTACGGTGTTCTTTACCTAAACCATTCAAACGAATTTTCAATATAGCTTTTTGAATTTCGCGTGCATACCAAGATGTTCCTAAACCAAATCCAAGTGTAGTAAATGGTGTTTGACCATTTGATGAATAAAGTGTATTGATTTCATACTCCAAACTCTGCATGGCATCATATATATCTTTTTGCGTTTTATTCTTAGCAAAATTCTCAGCCTGTTGAGGATCATCCGTCAATTCTTTAGCTAAGCTAAGATTCTTCTGAAAATTTAAATCCGCATAAGGAGCCAGCACCTCATCAATTCGATCAATCGAGCAGCCCCCGTATTGACAAGAAGAAACATTGGCAATAATTTGAGCAATTTGTGCTGTAGCTGTATTGATAGATCGCGGACTTTCCACTTCTGCATTCCCTATATGAAAACCGTGCTTCAGCATAGTCTCAATATCAATCAAGCAGCAATTAGTCATTGGACTATAGGGCGAATAATCTAGATCATGAAAATGTATGTTCCCCTTCAAATGTCCATTAGCTACTTGCTCGGGCAGCATATTCAAGCCAATGGCTTTGGCCGTAACCCCACAGGTAAGGTCTCTCAAGGTGTTAAAAACACGACTATCCTTATTGGCATTTTCATTGACTAAAGTCGGATCGCGTTTAATCAGTTGATCCATACGGTCCTGTAACCGCATCTGCGATTGATAGTCTGCTAATTTAGTTTCAGCAAAAGCGACATATTTATTTGCAGCTGTTTCCAATCCTCGCTTGTTTAATTGCTCAATAACCGATTGCTTGATGTCAGAACTGTTCATCAAGTGAACAACTTGTCTTTCTATTTCATTACATATACCTTCAATTAAAACATGGTCTTTGGTATCTAACGCTTTTTTTAGTGAGGCTTTTAGTTTCCCCCTAATAAACTTTTCAATACTGCCGTCTCTTTTATTTATTTTAATTCTAACTTTACTCGATTGTTCTTGTTTTAATGTTGCAGTTTGAACCATTGTCTTATCGTCACTCCTTTATAAATACTGGTAATCTTCGTCCTCCATTGCTTCTACTCGGCCCATTAAATAACCGGAACCTACTTGAGAGAAAAAATCATGATTAGTTGTTTCTGTCGACAGACCGTTATAAACTATTGGATTAATATCTTGCGCACTCGCTCCATCAAATACTGCTTCAAAGCCTAGATTTTGTAATGCCTTATTGGCATTATATTTAACAAAGCAATCTACTTCTTCTACCCAACCAATCTCTGTATATACCTCCTGAGTATATTGGGTTTCATTCATATAGAGATCAAACACTAAATTATAGGCCCATTCTTTAAGTTGAGCTTGTTCTTGATCACTTAATTCTTGATAACCTAATTGAAATTTGTAGCCTAGATAGGTTCCATGAACCGACTCATCACGAATAATTAGCTTGATAATTTCAGCCACATTGGCTAGTTTATTATTTCCTAAATAGTACAAAGGGGTATAAAAACCACTATAAAAGAGAAAGGATTCTAGAAAAACACTGGCTATTTTTTTCTTGAGGCCGTTAATTATTTGTTCTTTACTCTCTTTTCCAGAAGGTAAAAGATAAACATCTTCAATTACTTTAGCCTTGTACTGCAAGGAGGGATGATTATTCCCCCACTCGAAGATTTCATCAATGGTAGCTGAATCGTTTAAAGAAATAAAAATAGTCGAATAAGATTTGGCATGGACTGATTCCATAAATAAAATATTATTAAGCACTGCCTCTTCGTGAGGGGAGCGAATATCATTTCGCATGACATTTGCGCCTTCTTCTGATTGCAAAGTATCTAAAAGAGTCAATCCCACAAAAGCTTTATTGACCACATCTTTTTCAACCTCAGTCAGTGAACGCCAATCTTTCAAATCGTTTGAAACTGGAATACGCGTATCTAGCCAGAACTGAGAAGTTAATTTTTCCCAAGTCATTTTATCTACTATGTCTTCAATACGATTCCAATCAATAGCTTGATAATGTAAATAATTGGTCATAATTTCCTCCTAAATCATACATGACTCACATTGATTAGCTCCAACAATCTCACCATCCAGACTATGTGTTCGCACATAGTAAAGTGACTTAATCCCTTTAGAGAAGGCATAGTGACGTAAAATATTCAAATCACGTGTAGTCATTTGATTAAGCCCTGCTTTTTTCCACTCATAAAGACCTGCTGGAATCTCTGATAGCATAAATAAAGTCAAAGACATTCCCTGGTCAATATGCTTTTGAGCGGCGGCATAAACATCTATAATTTTTCTTTGATCCATCTCGTAAGCTGTTTGATAATAGGGCAGCGTTTCATTTGAAAGTCCTGGAGCTGGATAATAAATGGCCCCATTTTTCTGTTCTTGCCTTAATTCCATTCGATGAGTAATCGGGTGTAAGGAAGCAGAAGTTTCATTAAGGTAAGAGATTGACCCATTCGGTGCAACGGCTAAACGATTACGATGATAAAGACCATCTACTTTAACCTTAGCTGCTAGATCTTGCCAATCTTTAGGAGTGGGTAATTTTACAGCTTTGAAAAGTTCAGCCGCTGCCATTTCTTCAAATTTAAAAGCTTCCTCAATATAAGGAGCAAAATAAGACCCGTCTGCATATTTTGATTGCTCAAACTTGTGGAATGTCTGCCCTTTTTCTTTTGCTAATTTATTAGATGCAAGCAAGCTATAGTAGTTGAGAGCCATAAAATACGCTTCAATAATTTCGATAGATGCTTTAGACCCATAAGTGATTTTATTTTTTGCTAAGAGAGTGTGAAAGCCCATCGCTCCTAAGCCAATAGTATGATAAAGATCATTACCATTTTGAACCGTTGGCACTTCGGCAATTTTAGTTTTATCAGAAACGGTGGTTAAAGCTCGCACAGCCACTTCTACTGACTTACCAAAATCAGGACTGGTCAACATTTTTTCCATGTTAGTGGAAGCTAAGTTACAGGAAATATCGCTACCTAATCTTTGATAAGATAAATCATCGTTTAAGAGTGAAGGTTCTTGAACTTGAAAAATCTCTGAACAGAGGTTGGACATAATGATTTTTCCATGGACTGGATTCGTTCGATTAACTGTATCGATATTAATGATGTAGGGATAGCCGGATTCTTGTTGTAATTTAGAAATTTCTGTTTCTAACTCACGCGCTTGAATTTTCTTTTTACGGATTCTTGGATTATCTACTAAAGCTTGATAATTCTCACTTATATCAAAGTATGAAAAAGGGAGACCGTACTCTTTTTCGATGTCATAAGGGCTAAAAAGATACATTGGTTGATTGTTTTTTACCAACTCATAAAATTTATCAGGCACTACAATTCCTAGAGAGAGAGTTTTGACACGGATTTTTTCATCGGCATTTTCTTTTTTACACGATAAGAAAGCTAAGATATCTGGATGGAAAACATTTAGGTAAACTACACCTGCCCCATTCCTCTGCCCTAACTGATTGGAATAAGAAAACGAGTCTTCTAACAATTTCATGACAGGAACGACACCTGAAGAAGCATTTTCAATCGCTTTAATAGGGTCGCCCGCTGCTCGAATATTAGACAAATTAACGCCAACTCCGCCTCCTTTTCTTGAAAGTTGCAAAGCTGAGTTAATGGCTCGACCAATCGACAGCATGGAATCATCAACATCTAACAAGAAGCATGACACCATTTCACCTCGACGCTTTTTACCTGCATTTAAGAAAGTAGGTGTAGCGGGTTGATAGCGTTGCGAAATTAATTCTTCAGCAATAGCCATAGCCAATTGTCGGTCTCCATCTGCTAAATACAAGGCATTCATAGCCACTCGATCTATGAACCCTTCCAGATATTGACGACCATCATTTGATTTTAAAGCATATTGATTGAAAAACTTGTAAGCAGCCATAAAAGATTTAAAGTTAAAATTCTTAGCTTGTAAGAAGTCATATAGTTTCTTGATAAAAGCATAAGGATCTTTATCATTTACATCAGCTTCTAAATATTTATTGATGAGGTCTTCTTCTAAGTAATCATTCTCCAATAAATAATTTAAGCGATCCTCTAAAGACGCAAACTTTGGACTATTGGCTTCAATTTCTTCTTGGTAATAAGCTTCCAATGCCTTTTGATCTTTATAAAGAGGAATAGCTCCATCTTCCGGTATATTCAATTGATTATTCCATTGGAAATAGCTTTTTTTCTTTAATGATTGTCTCTCAGTCATTCAGCATTACCTCCTTAATATATGAAACATCTGACTCGTTTCCTTGGAATTCAAACTTATGAATTAAAGGAATTTGATAGTCACGACTAATGTCTTTAGCAGTAAAACAAAATAATTGGGCGAAATTCAAATTACCACCACCTACTACTCCGCGACAATTTTGTCGATTAACTTCATTTTCAAAAAAATCATCCACTAAGTCTCTTACCACTTCTTGATAAGTGGGAACAATCAATAAATAGGGCTGATTGACTATCATGTCACATGTAAGATCGTCCAATTCTAATTGGTAATCAGCTGATAGTTTTTCAACAAAACGACGGGTTTGACCTGTTAAGCTAATAAAGACAATCGCTAACATTGACTGATTAGCCTCTCAATTACATCCGGTTGGAAACCAACAACAGGAGCTGATTGCCCGATGAGAACAACTGGCAAACTCTGACAATTGAGTTCTCTTACTTCTTCTAAGTAACTTTCGTCTTCGACATTTTTTTCTAAATAGTTAAGACCTTTGCTATCTAAATATCTTTTTAAGAAAACGCACTGTCCGCAACCCGTTTTACTATATAATGTGATTTTTTTCATAAAATGCTCCTCCTCGACAAAAAACGGCTTTCCCTTCCCAGGAAAGCCGATGGTAAAATCAAAAGAAAGCAAAGCATAGGTGTACCTATACTCACTACTAAAGAATATTTCCAAAGATCACTAAACCCTGAGAAGTGATAAGTGTAATAAATAACCTGGCGATCTGACTTATGAGCGAGCTCAAATACAGTAGCATAGGGACTGTGTAGGATTCTAACCTGCTTCCCCAGAATTATTTACATTTTGTCTATATATTGTGTCTTAAAGCTAGATTAACACAAGATGTTGGGTTAGACAAGAGCAATTATCGAAATAAAACAAATCAATTAAAAGCAAAAATAATAGCCTAGTTAATCACAGTTAAACTGTGATTAACTAGGCTAGTTTAGTTTCCTGGCGGGAACGTGTGAGAATCGAACTCACCCAAGACGCTCTTAACGCCTCATACTGGTTTTGAAGACCAGAGGGCACACCAGAACCCATCCGCTCCCAATTAAAATCTTTAAAGAAGACTCTTACAATATTAACAATATTTAAAGGAAAATGCAAGTGCTTTTATGAGTCTATTAAGCAACATTCTTTAAGCAAAAGGGGCTGTATCTTTTAGATACAGACCTCCAATGAATTATTATTCTGCTTCAGCTTTTTCGTTTGATTCAACTTTCTTATCTTTACTATCCTCTTTGTGGATTGAATAAGTAATGATTACCGGAGTCCCTTCTTCTGGTAAAATCTCACCATTTCCTGAAAACGCTACTTCCCCTCTTTTTTCAACGGCCCCGTAGGTATAAGTAGCATTTGAAATAAGTCCGACTGGGCATGAATCTAAACAAGTGATACAACCTGTATGTTTATCATGGGCACGCCCTTTATTTCCACCAAAGCGGAATTCAAAGTCATTGCCATTAGAATCAATAATTGTTTCACTTAGGTTGTATTCTTTTTCAGCGCCTTCCCAAGTTACTTTAATATCCATTAAATCCCCTGCAACATGCGTTTCTTCCGCATTTTCAGCCGTCATATTATCGCCTGGTTCTGCCCCGATTTCTATTAAAGCTTCATAGAATTTATTTTGATTAGCAGTTGTTCCGAATACCGATTTTCCACCAAAATTACCATCATCGAAGACCACGGCATGACGGGTAGATGTTTCTAAGTATTTTCCATTTACGTAAGCATATATCGAAATGGTGCCTGCTTCCTTATCGACCACCATCGGGTTTTCCTCTGTCGGTAAATTTGCAGGAGCATCTTCCTTTGCAAGTGTTGGGACAGATAAAGATAAAACGGTAACGAAGGCAAAGACAAGTGTCATTAATTTTTTAATCATTTTGTTCATATTATTCATCCTTTCAAAATTAAACTTGCTGACTTTTTAGCTTTCGATCTTTCAACCAAAAGTAAATCATTAAAAGAGTCATGACTATCATCAAAATTAAAGTAATCATTTTAATTTGACCTATCTTCATATCTAAAAAAAACATATCGCGAACATTATAATAAAAAATATTAGGTGATTTAACAAGCATTAAAGTAACGACACTAATAAGTCCTAGGAAGTAAGTTATTGGTTTTATCTTGAACAAAAAACTTACCATGATAAATAGAACAAAAACTATCCAACATAAAACCCAAGTATGCACTCGCATTTCTAACCATACCCAATATGACATTAAAGCGCTTGCTAGAAGAGCAAAAATAAACCCTGAGCAAATTGCTATTAGTAAATTATGCCATTTGAACATCTAAAAACCTCCTTTGCTATTTAATCTTCCAATTTAACATTTAGCCAGCGCTGAAATAAATTCTTTCGTATTTGATCTGCCTTTTTAACAACAGGTGTATTGATTAAAGCTTTTTTTAAAGGTCTAGAGCTTGAGTAAGGACTGAAATCAAAATCTTCCGCTATTAAAGAACCCATTGAGAGACTATTAACAGAAACATTAAAAGAAGTCCATTGATCCTCAAATAATTCAGGATTTACTAAATAGACCGCTGCTAATGAATCCCAATTATAAAAGCCTTTAATACCATACTCATCTTCATTATCGACAAACCAAGGTTCTGCATAGTTTTGAATTAAATGAGCAATGGCCGATTGTTGGTTAGAAAAAGCTTCTTCATATTCTGATCGAGTAAATAAAAGATCTAAACAGTGATTAGCTGTTAAAATAGAAACATTTCTTCCCTTAGTTAAAACGGTAAAAGCAGCCTGCGGATCAATGGAAAAGTTCATTTCTCGCATTTCTTGCTTGTCAAAGATCAACGGCTGAGTAATCCCACCCATTAAGACAAGTTGTTTAACTTTTTTGAAGAAATTACTGTCTCTTAGATAGGCCCCTTGCAAGTTGGTCATTGAACCGACTGCAATAATGATTAACTCATCTTTATATTTATTAGCCAAATCTACCAATAGCTGGCTTGCTGGTGTTAAATAATCAGCTGTTTCACTTGCACCTTTTGCATAAGGAATTGAATGAAGGCCAAGTTTGCTTATTAATTGACGGGTCGATTGGTCTACTTGCTCAATGGTCGAATTCCCAAATGTCGAAGTGATACCCACTATAGCGACTTCTGGACTCCCTAATAAATACATCAGCGCCAAACCATCATCAATGTCGCGATGGGGTGTGAAAAAAGTATTATCAAAATCAATTAAAACTTTCATTATCCCTTATTCCTCCTCATCTACTTCAAGCTTTTGGGCTACTTCTGGATTTTTCTTCTTAATAAATTTCCCTAAAAAGGCTGTGCCGAATACTAGTAAAGCCACTAATATTATTGATAGTGAAAAAGAGGCATCACTAGGTTCTAAAGCCTTATCGCCAACATTTACAAAAATAAATGTCCCCGGCAAAATGCATATGAGAGAAATCCAAAGATAGTCCCAGAATGAGATATCCGTTAAGCCAAAAGCATAGTTTTCAACATTATAGGGAATTACAGGCATAATTCGAGCCAATGCAAGAACTAACTTTAAATGTTGGTTATCGGTAGTCAATATCCCTTTGGAACTAGGATATCTTTTAAATATAAATTTTTGTGCCGGTTGCCTAAATAAATAGCGCGAAATTAAAAACATGAAAGTTAGATTCAAAGCCGCACCTATAAAAGTCAAGATGGAGCCTAACCATAATCCAAATCCCATTCCTCCAGCAAAAGCTAGGAAAGGAACAGGGAAAAACCCCATCGGTAAGAAAACCCAAAGTAATACATAAATCCATTTTGCAGAAGACCCTGATTGTAAGATTATTTCTCGTACACGCTCGGTTGAAAAATTTAAGGTCAGCCAGATAGTTAAAGCTACTAAAGCAATCACTAAGCAAACCTTAAACCATTTACTTAGCTGCTTTTTTTGCATGGCGTTCATTATAAATCGATTTAACAATATAAATGACAATTGTTACAGCAAATAGTGACATTAATCCAATAAATAATTGTTTACCGCCACCACCGAAGTTTTGTCCAATATAAGAATAAACAAGAGTAGCCGGCAATTGACCGATTCCGGTTGCTAAAAAGAATGGCCAGAATTTCATAGAAGTTAAACCAGCTGCATAAGAGACTAGGTCAAAACTAACAAATGGTAATAAACGGCAAACTACAATGGTGTACTTTCCATATTTTTCAAAAAACACATCTAAAGATTTTAAGGCTGTTTTACTGGTAATCTTGGCAACTGCGTCGCGTCCCAAAATTTTAGCAATGTAAAAGCATAAGGTCGCTCCAGCCATTGAAGATGTCCAAGACAATACCGCTCCCCAAAACCATCCAAAAATGGCAGCATTAGATAGAGTGATTAAGAAAGCAGGAATGGGTGAAAGAATCGATTGCAAAATCATCAAGAAAAAGGAAACACCAGCAGCAACATTTCCGTAAGAACGAATATAAGCAATTGTCTCTTCTAAATTAACTGCTTTCATGGCTGAAATAGACTCGTTAATAAATGACTGCACCGAGGGAATAAAGAGATAAGATAAAAGTGATAATACAAGTACAACAATCACTGCCAATTTATTTTTTTTCATAAGAACCTCCTAAATATTAAACTCCACCACCATCAAAATTTTACATTTTTATAACAATTCCTCGATTTGCTCTAGTAATTGCTTTTCATTGATTAGGCCAATATGATGGTATACTACCTCTCCTTCTTCATTTATAAAAATAGTAGCGGGCAAAAAGGTAGCTTGTAGGGACATCATGGTTGAAAAGTTAACATCATAGAATACAGGAAGAGTCAAATTAAGGTCTTCTAAATATTCAATCACTGCTTCTTTAGTTTCGCCAGGTTGCGAATTAGTGGCATTGATCATATAAAAATCAATATCTTCTTGGTAATCTTCCCAAGCCGTTTGAAAATAAGGCATTTCTTTTTTGCATGGTGGACACCAAGTTGCCCAAACATTAACAACCATAGGTCGACCAAAATTTTCAGATAAAGTCATTGATTTATCTACTTGATCTTTAATCCTTACACTATCTACATTAAGATGACCATATCGATCTTGTTTTTCTTCATTTGTGCTATTAAGCTGACTACTTTCTTCCTTTGAAGTTTGAAGAGATACTTCTTTTCCTTCAATAACCCCTTCGCTTGTTTTGTTAAATGTTAAATCGATCTCATTGACAGTTTCCTGAATTGTTTCTTTTTTATCGATAGATAAACTTTGATCTTGAACTTTGTTATAAATAAAGCCCCCCAGACTTATAATAACGATTAAAAGCAAACCATACGTTAATAACTTTTTCATTGTATTCCTCCTAGACTAGTTGTAGTAAAAGCGTTTCTAAGATGCCTGATATTGTTAATAAACCGAAAAGGATTAAAAACCAGCCTGAAAATAGATTGACTAAGTGATAATGTTCCTTGATAAATGTAAGGACTTTTTTACTTTCATCTACCAATAATGCAGACAGAATGAAAGGAATACCTAAACCTAAACAATAGCTAATTATAAGCAAAAATGAAGTCCAGCTAGTAGCGACACTGGCTATATAAGTTAATGCAGAAGCCAAAAATGTTCCAACACATGGCGACCAAGAAATGGCAAAGACTAGACCAAATAAATAAGGATTGGCCACATGGGAATCTCGCGAATGAGGCCTTAACTTAGTCATTAGCTTTTGACCATTAAGATAATCGACACCCATAATAATCATAATGCTTCCTGCGATAAAGTTAACGACTTGTCGGTGCATCATAAAAAAGGATCCTACAGTGGACACAAAAAGACTTAATAAGATAAATATCGTAGAAAATCCTAACATAAATAAGATTGCTTTAATGAGGGTTTGTTTAGTAGAGCTCTCCCCTTCACTGCCTGCAAAGAATGCAATATAAAGCGGAAGCATTGGCAGTAAGCAAGGAGAGACAAAAGTCATTAATCCCTCGATAAATAATAATAGATAGTCCATATTTTTAAGCTCCTTTCTCACAAAGATTATCATGCCATTGGAGTCATTCAACTAAAAGTAATCACGCTAGTATAAATAAAATAATTATTTGAAAGTAAGCCGCTATTCGCATTATGTGATTGAATAATTAAGCTTTTTTAAAAGGTCTTATCTCCTCTGCCCCACCTGATACAGCAAAATCTAAGAATTGATCCATAACTTGCCAATGCTTAATAGAATCATTCGCCTCTCCAAAAGTTAAACCTAAAGGAAAATCAATGGTAAACATTCTAGGTGGTCTCGATTTGGCTGCCACTTTAGGTAAGTGCATAATTGAAGCGGTACGGATCCCTTGCTTTTCTACTTCTCTTTGGATTAGCCCAACGGACTGATGGCAAATATATCAGCCAGGAGAAAGGAGTACCAAATCTACTTGATCTTCAACTAACTGACGGGCAATCGCAGGTGCTGTTTCATCAATTAGTAAATTTACTTTTGGTATATAACCCATTAGGCCATAATGGCGCGGTGCAACAGAGCCGATTTTGCCCTTTGTTGCCATCTCTTGAAGCATCTGTATGGGAAAGACACAGTTTAAATCTTCATCTGCCGGTCCATGATCATAATGATCATGAGTAATCATAATATTTTCCACCCGACTATCCCCAGGAATCATTCGGAAAGTATGATCTCCCTTAATATTAAAAGGGGCATCGCTTTTCAAATGGGTTCCTGCTGTTGTGATAAATGCTACCCTACACTCTGAAAGAGGTTTAGTTAATTCAACATTAGAGGGGGCTTCATCGATGGTAACCACCATTCTTTTGGCTATGGCTGCAATGATATTTTCTTTAATACTTCTCTTTTTCATTCGAATCCCCTTCTACGAATAATAGACTTGAGTGATTGCTTTCATTGAGTAACCCTTACGAAATAGATACTGGCAATATTGCATCTTAAGAAGTGTTCTAAAGACACCTTTTTCTTTAAAACGACGGTCCGAGGTATAAATGAACTGATCTGCTACAACTAATTCTTCACCCTTAGCCTTGTTTCGTAAAAATAAATCATAGTCTTCCATTAAAGATAAAGCATGAAAACCTCCTAGTTCCCAATAGTAATCTTTTGTCATAAAAATCCCTTGATCACCGAAAGCTATCTGTCGATGTTTAAGTCGCCAATTTGATCCATAAGCAATCGCTCTTAGCCATAAATTATCTGTTTGAAAGTCTAATGGAAAAGCTCCAATCTTCCCTTTCAGCAGACTACTCAGGATGACCTTTTTAGGAGAACGTTTAAAGTAGCTATCTGCATGTAAGAATAAAAGATAGTCTCCTTTGGCCTTTTTAGCCCCTACAGCTAATTGACTACCACGACCCTTTGGACCATTCAGGACTTTATATTGATTTTCGCTAATAAATTCTTGAGTTCCATCTTCACTACCACCATCTACAAACAGAATTTCAATTTCTTCGTCCTTTAAATGCTGTAGATGCTTTAAAGTTTGAGGTAAAATTTTTCTTTCGTTATAAACTGGAATAATCACACTGATCAAATAATTCATAAGGTAATATCCTCCAACTTTTCAATATAAGCTTTAATTTCTTGTAAGAAAACAGGGCTAATAAAGCGGGAGATGGTTTCAAAAGAGTGGTCATTTGACTTAACTTTTTGTGCTTCTAAATATTGAACATAAGCCATCGAACACCAAGTGACTCCTCTTAAACAAGTAAAATGAAGATATTGTTTAAGCTTATCTTTATTAATTTTCACCTGGGAGGACTTATCATACTCTTTAATGAAAGCGGAGATTTGCTCATATGAAAGTAAGTGATCTGTTTTCCATAATGTGGTTGTGGGAGCTAGAAAATGAGCGATATCTTGTTCCCTCTCACCAACCAAAGGCTTCTCCCAGTCAATTAAATAGGAATCACCTTTAGAATTAATCAAAAAATTATGTGAATTAAGTTCTGTATTAATAACGCAAGGATTGCTTAATTTATTATTGAACGAATATTTTTTCAGACCTGCCATCAATGCATCGATTAGATCAATAACCTCAAGATCTCTGCCCTTCCATTTTTGATAATGACTATACATGTCAACAAATTCCTGATACATCAGTTGGAAGGGATTATTAGCCTTAATAAGATGAGGAATGGTCTGGCTATCTACACTATGGATTCTAGCCAAAATATTAGCAGCTTTGGATAAGTCCTTTTGATAGTCTAAGGGATGACCGGGGAGGTATTCTTCAATTAAATAACCCTTACCTAACAACTTAGTATGAGGCTGGCATTGATATACCTTCGGCACAACCCCTGAAGAAGCCAAACCCTTCAGTGCCAAGTATTCATATTCAATTTGATTGTCTAAATTCATTTGCGAACCTAAAGCAATCCTAAAAATCTTTCTGCCCTTATCAATTAGAAAGTTGGCATTATATTCCCCCTGATTAAAATAAACTGCATCTGGATCTCCTGATAGATAACGCACCACATCTTCCCGCGTGTCTAGGTCACGAATGGTTTCTGTCAACGCATAGGAAAGTTTTGCTGCAGAAACTTTATTGATCGTCCTTTGGCATACTTCATCGTGTGAATAATTCTCTAAATCAAAAAGAGACTTAGAGAACAAACGGCTGGCTATAATGCCATAACCTCCATCTAAGGTAGGAGCTAAAACAACATCTTCAGTGTCTAGCATGTCAATCATTTGCTCAACCAAAGATTGCTTGATGTCAACTAGATCACAGCCTAATAAAAGAACTTTATCATAGCCACGGTTAAAAATTTGCTGCATGGCTCGCGACATTCGTTCTCCTAAATGAGCTGTTTCAAGCTGGCCGAATATCTTATCACTATCAATAGCTAAGTATTTTTGAATGGCTAATTTTTGATCAGCAGGTGCTACAAAAAGAAAGATGTCTGCATCCACCTTACAAATTTCTTTGTAAGTTTGTTGTAAAAGGTGAATCGATAGATGGTGAATATCTTCCTTAGGTAAAAACCCTTGTAATCTAGTTTTGTTATATCCAATTAAAGGTAATTTGACAAAATAAATAATTGCAGTCGACATTATATGGCTCCTATCTTAATTTCGCATTCTTTAGTCTGAGGATGGAATAAAAAAATTAATAAACAACCTATCAAATTTCCAACTCCTAAAAGTGGTAATCCTACTAGGAAATACGGATACATAATTAAAAGACTTTTATCTGTAAAAAAGCTCATAATAATTAGTTCAGACAGAGAAACGATCAACAGTATCGCCCAATGTGTTTTCCAAGAAAATTGATAACAAAATTGAATCCAGCTTTTAGTTTTAAATAGAGCAATAATAGCAATTAAAATAATGAAAATAGCTACAACATACCAAATCCAATGATAGTTTTCAGCAAACCAAAACTGATTAAATTGAAATTCTCGATAATACACATGGCGATAGAGTCCTATCCGCTTACTAGCATATTCATTCACAAAAAAACCACCTGTGACTATTAATATTTCAATCGCCCAATATATTTTACTTAACATTTTGGACCTCCTCTTATAACCTTGCTCATTATAGCATACAGCTACTTTTTTTTGAATGAATGTTTTATTGATATTACTAATAAATAGCCCGTATTTATTTAATAAGTCTATTTGTGATTAGATGACCATTTTAATAAAATAAAGACATCAAAATAAAGGAGTGGGTATAATGCAAAAAACACTTTTAAAATCTTTAAAACTTATTGTCACTTTTGTAGCAGTTTTTGCTTTGGGTCTTTCGAACGTTTACGCCCAAGCTGAGATAATGACAGGCGAAGAACTTGAAAAAATCCAACTAGATAAAAAGAAAAAGGAAAAATATTTGGTAATTGATGTCCGACCTGAAGAAGACTATGCAGAAGGACATCTTTCACATGCCATTAATATCCCTTTAGATCAATTAGAAGAACAATTAGAACGATTAGAAGACTACCAAAAGATGCCAATTATTGTTTATTGCAACACAGGTAATAAGTCTGCAGAAGCTGCTAATCTTTTAATCGATAATGGCTTTGAAGATGTTAAAGATGCTGTAGGGGTTAAAGACTTTGAATATACTTTAGTGACTTATGAATCTATCTTGCCAGATACCTTCATTGAAGCAGCCGAAGCAGGCGAAACCATTTTCATTGATGCACGTGATCTTAAAGACTTTGAAAAAGCAAGTGTAGAAGGAGCCATTCATGCTTCAGTTGATAAGCCAGAAACTGTTTTAGAACAATTACCTGAAGACAAAGAAGTTGAAATTATTACTTTCTGTTATTCTGGTAATAAATCCGCTCAAATAGCTAACTTCTTAACCGAAAAGGGCTATACTAATGTCAAGAATTCTCTAGATGGTACAAAAGAAAATAAAAAAATTCCAATTATTGAAAAAGCTTCATAAACGATTGTAAGCAAAAAGCCCAACTTATAATTGGGCTTTTTCTATTTAAATCTATCATTCAAAACTAATAATATCTGCATGATTAACATAAAGCCAATATTTTTCGCCTACTTTATAATCTTTTAATGACTGGTGCAAGACATTGACACTCCATTGTTCACTTGAATTGATTAATTGAAATTTTAAATCTACATACTCTGGGTATTCAAAAAAATGGGTTAGTTTAGCAGGGAAAATGAGACTGGAAGAGGAAAATAAACGTTCTGTCTTAACTTCCACACGAATTGGTCTGACAAAAATTTCTTTGCCAATATAGTCTTTTAATTTAACATTAAAATCCATCTCTAACCAGTCTTTTCTACTTTCTTCAATAACTTTTAAACGGTTCAACACTCCAAAGAAACTACCCACATATTCATTTTTAGGATGATCAAAGACATTTTTAGGATAATCCACTTGCACTAAATTACCCTCATGCAGAAAAGCGATACGATCAGCAAATTGTACCGCTTCTCGCTTATCATGTGTCACTAAGATGGTTACCAGCCCTTTTTTAACATGTAAGTTATGTACTAACTGGCCCATCTCCCTTCTAAGAGGCTCATCGAGTCCGGAAAAAGGCTCATCCAACAAAAGAACCTGAGGTTCATTGGCTAAGGCTCTTGCGAGTGCTACCCTTTGTTGTTGACCACCTGATAGTTTATGGATGGAAGAAGCTTGTAAACCAGGTAAATGCACATCATTCAATAAAGATGCTACCCGCTCATCGATCTCTTTAGCTTTCATTTTCTTTAACCTCATTGGAAAAGCAATATTTTCTTTAACGTTATAATGCGGAAAAAGTCTTAAATCTTGAAAAACCACCGAAACTGGACGGGAATGACTTGGTTCTTTCATAATAGAAGTTTGATTAAGTAAAATATCTCCCTCAGCATTTTCAATTAGTCCAGCTAGTGTTTTCAAAAAAGTAGTTTTTCCAGATCCAGAAGGCCCAAGTAAAGCTAAATACTCTCCTTTTTTAACTTCAAGATTAAGTTCTTTTAAGACTTTGTTATGACCCAAACTCACTGATATATTTCTAATGATTAAAGACACGGTTCACCTCCTAATAATAGTCGAATTTTTCATATTTACTTTGATAAAAATTGGAAAGCCAAGAGAGTAGTCCCATAACTAAAAAGCTAATAATTAAAAAGAACAAAGCGTATATGCTAGCAATTGTACGATCGTTTCTTTGTAAATAAGGAAAAATAATTACTGATAGGGTTTGAATCTTCCCCCCACCTATCATTAAAGTCAGGAAATACTGACTAAAAGAAACAATGAATGACGTAGCTAAACTGGTCGCAAGAACAGGGAGCAGCAGTGGAAAAGTTATTTTCCAGAATGCTTCCAACTTATTTGCTCCTAATACCCATGCTTGCTCTTCTAAATGAAGGCCAACCGCATGGTAGGCATCAATCACTAAGTATGAAGCATAGGGTAAGGAATAAATCAAATGGGCTAATATCACGCCCCAAAGCTTATTAGCCCAGCCCCATTCAAACATTTTTTGATGAATACCTGTAGCAAAAACAATCACAGGAATTAGAAAAGGTAGGGCGATAGTCAACTGAATAAAATTCTTAAAGAAGCCTTTAGCCATTACCGTCGCTCTAGCAGTCATTAAGGCAATCAAAGATGACAGCATGGCTACACATGACGAAATAAATACTGAAGATAGTATAAGTGTTAGTAATTGATTAGGTTGCCGTACCAGATTTTCAAACCCTCTTAGGGACAAATTGTGCGGGATCAAATGAGGCCATGGCCAGCGAGCAGTAAATGCCCAGATTAATAAAATACTAATTGGCAAAAAAATAACTATAAATATTAAGAAATGAATAGTCTTACGATACATCTCGACCCACCTTTTCTTCACTGAATAGTTGTTTCTTTAGTTGTGGATAAAATGCTATCAGATAAATTACTACAACGGCTATCAAACTAATGAGTATTAAAATTCCATTATATGCCATTGCCAAAGGTCGTTGGCTTAAATCAGGATGCATATATGCTTGATAAGCTGCAATTGGTAATGCCTTAGGTAAAGTTGGTCCTAATAAAGCTGCTAGCTCGTAGGAACCAAAAGCGTACATAAATATAATGAAAAAGGCAGCTAAGATTGTGTTTTTTGATAAGGGTAGCACAATCTTAATAAAACTTTGTAAGCGACTGGCTCCAAGCGTCTGTGCAGCTTCGCCAAGTTTATTATTGATTGAACTTATTATAGGATAACAATAAAATAAAACAAAAGGAATTTCTTTCCACATAAAAGAAAAAATAATGCCCCAACCATTTGGTTGAAACATTAATGCATCAAACCAAGCTTGGGCATTTGAAATTCCCATTGCAAATAAAATTCGTGCAAATATTCCGGTTCGTCCAAACAGTTGTAAAGTAAACAGTGCGACCACTAAATGAGGAACAATTATAGGAATTTTTACTAGCGTCTGTTGCCATCTACTTAACTTTTCTTGAACAAGCCAAAAGTAAGCCCAAGCTAGACCCATAATCGTTGAAAGGAAAGCTGAATAAAAAGCAATTTTCAATGAAAAAAACACTGATTGCTTAAATTGTTTGTCATTTAATAAATCTTGATAGTAAGTCAGACTGAACTCATTTAAATTTAAAGAAGGAATGTATCCAAAAGACTGCACTATTCCAATCATTACACCTAACAGTAAAAACAAACTTAAAATGAACTGAGGCATAAATAAGAGAACTGCATAAAAACGCTTCTTCGTAAGCTCCATTTTATTTTCCTGCCACTTCATCTAGCCAAATTTCTTCGATCAAAGGCACTAATTGTGCGGGCATTTCTGGCAGTCGCTTAGATAAAAGTTGTTCTTGTGGTATTATCCCCTCGCCAATTTCTACTTCCTCAAAGTCTGCTTTTAATTGATCATTTAATTTATCATTATCGATTACCGGAATTAGACCGAGGTGTTCGTATTTTGATAATTGCATTTCTGGCGATAGCATTTCATTTATTGCTACCATAGCGGCTGCTTTGTGTGATGCATTTTTACCAATTGCTATAAAGTTAGTATTACCTATTGTGCCCTTTTCAAAAACAAATGATTGGGCAGTCGATGGATACATTCCCTGTTCAATTGATCGAGCAATTTCATAAGCGTTATAGTTGATATGAAAAGCAACTTCTCCATCCATAAATAAATTGTTTAAGGCAGGACCATCGCTTGGATAAGTTTTCCCCTCACTCCATAAATAAGGAGCCAATTCATTTAAGTAATCCAAAGCCGGTTGAATGAGAACTTTCAGCTCTTCTTTATCTGTTTCCATCTTTTGAAATTCTTGATAATCAACAAATTCATAGATAATATTCCGAACAAAAGCGGAACCGGTAAAATCTGGCAATGCCGGATAAGTAAAGCTTCCAGGATTTTCTTTTACATATGCTAACAAGGATTCAGCATCTGTAGGAGTTTCTTTAGTTACTTCTGAATCTTTAATTAAAACAAGCTGAGATTTTGAGTAAGGAGCTTCAAAACCTTCAATTGGATAGCCAAAATCCTGATTGTTTTCTATATCTTCTATATCTAGAAATTCTTGATAATTTGGTAAAATTTCTGTGAATGGACCATATAAGAGTTCATTTTCTCGAGCAGATTTAAAATTCTCGCCATTGATCCAAATCATATCCATTTCACTTTCGCTAGTTTGAGCTTGCTTCTCACTCACTAATTGACTCAAAATTTGATCGATATCCATCGGAATACGGTTTAACGTAATATCATATTTTTCTTTAAGTCTTGGTCCATATACTTCATCTAACCACTGGTTAAGCTTTTCATCGCCGCCCCATCCATAAAAATTAACTTCACTTCCTTTTGCTTGCTCTACTATTTCTTCAAAAGATAAGTTGTTTAATGGGCCTCCCTCATTGGCAAAAACATATGTAGTATTGACTATTAAACTGGTTATAACAGCTAAACTTAATAATTTTAGAATTTTTTTCATTAATATTCTCCTTAATAAAAAGCATGCTCGTCGTCAATGGCGAGCACGCTTCCTTGTATTTTTGAAGATGCTTTCTAATTGGTTTCTTTTCCTTCTTCTAAATCTCCAACTGTTTTATATTTTACCGAATCTGATTGAGGATCACCAATTTGAACTTCCAAATCATCATTCATTTGCCATTCATTCCATCCACCATCAAACATGGTAACATCTAAACCCCGCTCATACATCAACAAGAATGGAAGGCTAGATCTCCAACCAGTTCCACAATAAAAGGTTAAATCATTTTCAACATCAAAACCTTCTTCTTGCCAAAAAGCCAAAATCTCATCGAAGCTTTTATTTGTACCGTCTTCATTTTTAAAATCTTCCATTCCTGAACTATTAGCTTCTCCAGAGCCCCTCAATAATGGACGTCCCCAAACTGCTCCTTTAGGTTCTCCCGCTTTAGGAATATAAGAGTATCCTGATTCTATACCTAACCATTCATTTTCAGAACGTAGAGAGACTAAGCGAAAGTTGTCATTATTAGTTAAAGCATCCACAGTATCATCTAAAGATATAAGATATTCAGAATGAGCAGGCACTTCGACTCCAAATTCTTTAACAGCTGCAGGGACCACTTCACCTTCTTCTATTTCGTAACCTGCTGCTTCCCAAATAGCTAAGCCGCCATCTAGAATTTTAACGGATTCAACTCCTGTGTACAATGCAGCATAAGCTACACGGTCTACACCTGTATCAGGTCCATATAAAATCAACGTCGTATCTTTATCAATCCCATATTTTAATAAAGATTCTTCAATTTCTTCGGCAGATCGCAAATTCCATACAGGACCCTCTTCAACCGAATCCGTATTAATATGAATCGCTCCAGGCAAGTGTTTTCTCAAATAATCTGGACTTGCATCGGCTTCGCCCCAAGTGACTTCCGCCAATACATATTTTTCAATGTCTGAATTACCATCTAAGACATTTTTAATCCATTCTGCATCAACATAAACTTGTTTGTCCGGATCGACAGGGTATTGCTCCTCACTTGAAGCTTCGGTAGTGTTTTCTTCAACTTCATCTTCAGCATTAATTCTAGCAAATGGTTGCATAAGCCCAACAAATAATACAGTCAACATCAACCATGAAAACATTTTTTTCATAAGACACCTCCTTATATATATTTTTTTACTGGCTAATCATATCACTTCAAATATGCACCGACAAGCTTTGTTAGAACAGCCTTGAGCATTTATCAGAATAACTGATGAAAGCGATATCAATTCAAATTAACCATGAAGGCCCTTATCTATTAAGATATAATGGGAATGATAATATAAATTTTAAAGAGGAGAAGATCTTATGATTTATTTAGATAATGCAGCCACTTCCCTAAATAAACCTCAAGTAGTCATTGATGCGGTCATTGACGCCATTCAGCATTCTGGCAATGCTGGCAGAGGTTCTTCGGATTCAGCCATGCAAGCTTCTCGAAGCATTTTTCAAGCCCGTCAATCTTTGAATCAATTGATTAACGGCAAAGACCCTCGGCAAATAATTTTCACTCATAACGCTACAGATAGTTTAAATACAGTTATTAAAGGATTATTTAAGAAAGGTGACCATGTTATTACGACTGTCATGGAACATAATTCCGTTCTAAGACCTCTCTATGAACTAGAAGAAAATGGTCTTGAACTGACTATTTTAGGCATCAATTCGAAAGGAATTATTGATCCGGCAACAGTAAATAATACCATTCAAAGCAACACTAAAGGAATGGTCATCACTCATGCTTCCAATGTTACTGGTGACATTAATCCGATCAAGGAAATCACTCAAATTCTACACCAACACAATCTTTTAGGTATTGTAGATGCCTCACAGACAATTGGCTGTATACCTATCGACGTAGAAGCTTTGGACATAGATGTTCTTTGTTTTACAGGACATAAAAGTCTTTTAGGTCCGCAAGGAACTGGTGGTATATATGTTCACCCAGATGTAGAGATTCATCCACTAAAATCAGGTGGAACAGGCATTGATACCTTTAGTCATCATCAACCTCTTGATTACCCCTCACGCTTAGAAGCCGGAACTTTAAATAGTCATGGAATTGCTGGTCTTGCAGCAGGTGTAAATTATTTAATTGATTATGGAGTGAATAAAGTAAGAGATTATGAAAGGAATCTCTTAAACATCTTTTATAAGGAACTTCAATCCATTCCCCAAATAAAATTTTATGGTCATTTTAATCCTACTGTAGACCGCTGTGGAATTCTTTCAATTAATCTAGGCGATTTTGACTCGGCCATCGTAGTTGAAGAACTGATTGGCCGAGCTGAAATTATAACACGAGGTGGTGGTCACTGTGCTCCTTTAATGCATGAAGCATTAGGAACCAAGGAACAAGGAGTTGTGCGATTCTCACTATCGCATTATACGAAAAAAGAAGACCTCATGGTCGCCGTTGAATGTCTTAAAGACATTCAAAAAGATCTATCTGAGTAATTTTAAACGATTCGACAATTATTTATTATTTTTTCTAATAAATACCTCTCTCACCTTAAAATCAAAAATCAATATTAAATCGATATCAGAAAGTAGTGACTTTTGTGGAATTAAAACAAATCCAAACCTTTATAACAATAGTAGAATGGGGTAGTTTTTCAGAAGCTGCTAACCAACTCTACCTCTCTCAACCAACTGTCTCTTTGCACATTAAACAATTGGAAAATGAATTAGGCATCGAATTAATTTCACGCACAACTAAAAGCCATGAATTAACTACCCAAGGACAGGAATTTTATAAGTACGCACAATCCTTATTAAAAATGTCACGTAACATTGAAACCACCTTTTCTCAAAGAAACAACCATGAAATCACAATCGGTGCCTCATCCATTGCTGCTTCTTATCTTCTTCCGTTAGCTCTTTCGGAATTTGCCAAAGATAATAAAGAGATGCGGGTCTCCCTTCACCAAAGTGATACCATTGATATTATTAATGATATTGCCCTAGGGTCTTTAAATATTGGTATTGTTGGCTCTCAATCGATGAATAGTAACTTGACTTTTGAGAAGCTCTTTTCGGATAAATTAGTCATTGTTACCCCTTATAATCAAGAATTCATACAATATAAAGAAACAGCTTATCCAATTAAGAAGATCTTAGAAAAACCTTTCATTACTCGCGAGGAAGGTTCAGGAACACTTAAAGAATCAGCATTGATACTGAGAGAGTTGGATATCGATCCACTCAAACTGAATAAAGTTTTTGAAGTAAATAATAATGAAACGATAAAACAATTTATTAAGTTGGGGGTTGGGATTTCCATTCTATCAGAGCTAGCTGTTCAGCCTGATGTGAAACATAAAGAAGTTTTAACCTTCGATATTGAAGGAGTGAATTCTATACGAAACTTTTACTTGGTTTATCGTAAAAATACACACCTTCCTGAATCCGTTAAAAACTTTATCAATTATATTCGTAACTATCAATTATCGGTTGAACCTTTTCAGTCCGATCAATCAATTAATTAAGACTTAAGTCTGTCTGATTTTGGTTAATTTTCATCTATGATTGTCATATCATCAACATATGTTAAAATGTTTTTGAGGAGTGTGACCCGATGGATGAAAAAAGACAAATTTTAACCCGAAAATGGATGCATTTCCTCAATATTTTGGGACTCATAGTTACTTTCATATTAGTTATGTGGGGAATTCAAGCAGGTGTTTTTACCGACGAGAGAAAAATGCTAGTAATGATTAAAGGTTTTGGCTTTTGGGCGCCCTTGATTTTTATTATCATTCAGATAGCCCAAACCATTATTCCAGTTATGCCGGGAGCGATTACTATTCCCATCGGAATCTTAGCCTTTGGTCCCTTTTGGGGTTTCGTCCTCAATTTGTTACCCATCTATCTCGGATCTTGGGTCAACTTTTGGATTGGTAGAAGATATGGAAAACCTACTGTCCGAGCCATACTCGGCGATAAGTCTTATGGTAAAATGATCAGACTTTACGAAAGAAAAAACATGGGAAATTGGCTTTTTACTTTTTTAATGTTTTTTCCCTTCTCGCCAGCTGATATTCTCTGTTATGGAGCTGGAATCACTACTATGACTCGCAAGTACTTCATTTTATCCTTGCTATTTGGCAAACCTGTTTCCTTAGCTTGTTATGGTTTTGGAACAACTTATATTTTACATTGGTTAACATCATTCTTTTAAAAAAGAGGCTATCACTATATAGTTGATAACCTCTTTTTATGTTTTAAGCTTTGTTAATTTCCCACACTCGGTTAATTATTTTTAAATTAGAACCACTACTTGCCTTTTCTTTTTCAATTAAAAATGGTCTTTTAATTAGCATACCGTTTTTACTCATTAGCTTTAAAACTTCTTCAGAAGACATACTATCTAAACGGTCTTTTAATTTCATATCTCGGTAGACCTGTCCAGAAGTATTTAGCATTTTGCGAATATTGCCATCTGTCGATTGATAAGCCACTTTTAATTCCGAAAGAGAGGGGGGATTGTCGCGAATATCTTCTATCTCAGTCAATTCCAAACCATTTTCCTGCAAATACTTCATAATCTTGCGACAAGTTGAACATTGCTTTAAACCATATACTTTAATCATCATTTTCCCTCCGTCATTCATTAAAGAATACATAGCATAATTAGCTCACAGTATTATAAAATTGACTCTAATTTTTATCTCGTCCAAAAAATCGCCTTCCAATTTTGAAGACGAGTTCTTTTATTATTCATCGTAAAAACGGCGATTTTTATTATTAGGATTATAAAAAGTAAATCCTTGTCCAATAACTTCTTGAACATCACTAACTGTAACAAAAGCATTTGGATCAATTGAAGCAATATGTCGCTCTATTTTCACCACTTGCTGTTTAGATACAACAATATATAACACTTCTTTTTCCTTATGGGTGTAATAACCATAAGCTCTGAAAACAGTGATCCCTCTTGCAATTTCTTCGGTAATCATCTGACAAACTTGTTCTGGTTCTTTAGTAATAATTAACATTGCCTTCCGACGACTAAAGCCATCCGTAACAAATTCTAAGGCAGCTGAGGTTAAAAATTTCATAAAAATAGTAACAATAGTGTTTTCAGCACCTATAACAAACCCAGAAGCTAAGACAATTGACATGTTTAATAAAAAGGTAGCTGTGGCAAAATTAATCCCAAGGTATTTCTTTAAAATCATGGCGATAATATCTGTTCCAGCCGAAGAACCATGTCCTTTAAGAATTAATCCTAAACCAATACCCATTACAACTCCGCCTGCCATTGCCGAAATTAGCCGGTTTTCTGAAATAAAAACAGGTGGAAAGACAGTGTTTAAAGCCCAGGAGGTTACAATCATGGCATAAATTGTAAAAATTAATGTACGTTTTTCAAGAAATCGATAACCAATCAATAGAATAAAAGAATTTATAATGAGGTTTGTGGTCCCAGTAGGAATATCCTTGATATATTTTAAGATAATCGCGATACCTGCCACTCCACCATTACCAAAATGATTGGGGATTACAAAACTGTTTACCCCAGCAGCATAGACGAGACAGCCTAAAGTAACCATAAAGATGGAATAGGCAAGTGCCCATGGTTTCACCTGTAGCTGAAGTTTTGAAATTGACGGTTTCATTTATTCGCTCCTAATTTTATATTTCATTATCTATTATAGCGTTTATTCGATTTAAAAAACAGAACCTTCAGATGACTTTTTAATTAAATTTCTGTGGATAAAACCTCAGTCATTTCTCATCTTTTTTATAAATTACTCCACCGTTACCGATTTAGCTAAATTACGTGGTTTATCTACATCAAGCCCCCGTTCAACTGTTGCTAAATAGGCAATCATTTGGCAAGCAACCACACTCACAATTGGAGTTAAGAGCGGATGCACAGATGGAAGAACAAAGTCTCCTTCACTTGCGTATGGTTCACTTGCTATTACAAACGTTTTGGCTCCGCGCGCTTTCACTTCTTCTAAACTAGACCGCGTAATGGAAGCTGTTACTGGGTCAGTTATTAATGCAGTAACAGGCGTTCCCTCTTCTATTAAAGCAATTGTTCCATGTTTTAATTCTCCTGAAGCAAAAGCTTCGGTGTGAATGTATGAGATTTCTTTTAGTTTAAGAGCTGCTTCCATGGCTACTAAATAATCCATATGACGCCCTAAATAGAAAGCATGCACTTTATCTGCAAGTCCATTTTTTACCCAAGAATTTAAAGCCTCTTTTTGAGTAAGAACCCTTTCAATGGCTTGAGAAACTAATGATAACTCATGTTTCATTGAGAAATCCTTTTGGCTTGCAAGAACATCTGCTAAAATCGCTAAGACTGTTAATTGAGCTGTATAAGCCTTTGTAGAAGCCACAGCAATTTCCGGTCCTGCATTCAATAAAAGTGTATAATCCGATTCTCTCGAGAGAGTAGATCCCTTGACATTAGTTATAGTTAAAGATGGATAGTTTAATTCATTGACTTTCACTAAAGCTTGTCGACTATCAGCTGTTTCGCCTGATTGAGAAATAAATATAAAGAAAGGTCTTTGACTTAATAGCGGCAAGTGATAAGAAAACTCTGATGAAAGATGAACTTCCACTGGTATTTTCGCCAAGTCTTCAATCATCACTTTACCTACTAAACCTGCATGATAAGAAGTCCCACAAGCTAAAATATAAAGACGATCCGCTTGCTTAATTTCAGATAAAAGGTCAGCTTCAATAGTAAATTCACTATCTTGATTCTGATAATAAAGAATATTTTTACGAACTACAGCAGCTTGCTCATCCATTTCTTTAAGCATATAGTGCGGATAAGTTCCTTTATCAAGATCACTAGCATCTAAGTCTGCAATATAAGAAGAACGGTCAATGACTTGACCCGATAAGTCCTCAATTAAAATGCCATCCGATTGAATCATCAATAATTCACCGTCGTGAATTTCAATATATTCACTGGTCAAATCAATCGTTGCCATTGCATCCGATGCAATTACATTGAAATCGTTTCCCATGCCCACTAATAATGGTGATTTTTTCTTAGCAGCATAAAGAGTTGTGGGGTCTTCTTTATCAATTAATCCAATAGCATAAGAGCCTTCTATCAATTGAAGCACCTTTTTTAATGCTTCTTTGGTAGATATTCCTTCTTGTGAGAAGTAAGCAATTAAAGCAACAATTACTTCTGTGTCTGTTTGTGACTTTAATGATACTTCACTTAAGTAAGTTTTCTTTAAGTCTAAATAGTTTTCAATCACACCATTATGGACTAAAGTAAAGCGATCAGAATTAGATTGATGGGGGTGAGCATTTTCTCTATTAGCAGGACCGTGGGTTGCCCACCGTGTGTGACCAATACCAATACTAGAGTTAAATTCTTGATTTATTGCCCTTTCAAGGTCGGCAATTCTACCTTTCTCTTTAAAAAGATGCCCCCTACCTTCTTGATCTAAAAGATAAAGTCCGGCCGAATCATAACCACGGTATTCTAATTTTGCCAATCCATCAAGTATAATTCTTTGTACATTTCCTTCACCAATAAATCCAACAATTCCGCACATAAAATACGCCTCATTTCTTTCAATATTTTATGCTTTCGGTGCATAGAATAGACTCTGTCCAAGTTCTCGCGATCTTGTTTTAACTATTCTTAAAGACTGCACAGCCTTGAGTCATCCGCCGAAAATTCGATAAACTCATCCTCGTCACCTATTTCAATAGGTCTGGCGCTATCCAATTTTAGTCTCCTTTTATATTTTCTGAAAGCCTATTAAACTTACACTAAGCACGACTAAATGTCAAAAACTTCACACAAAAAAGCGTAAGGATTAAAAGGAATCTTCACGCTCTTTTGAATTATATTTATTTTGTTCTCTTTTTTAAACGTTTAATAACCGTCGTTGAATATGGAAGCAAATTAATCGATTTAATTTGATTAAGATATTCATTTTCTTCAAGATCAACAACATCATCGTAAACTAACATCGTATAATTGCCTAAAGGAACATTAAAGTGCGCATATTCTTCACCACCATTAAACATTAACAAGAGATCATAGCTTTTACCGGCATAACGAACCGCCATGATTTGGTCTGAAGCTTGAATTACTTCTGTCGAACAACGTAAGCTCTCATAGCTAGTTTGGCGTAGAAGAGGCTCTTCTTTTCTTAATTGAATTAAACCCTTTACGAATTCCACCGTTTTACAATGTTGAGTCATTAGAGACCAATCGATTTGATTAATAGCATCTGGTCGGTTATAAGAATCTCTGACTCCTTGCTTGCTTCTTAAAAATTCTTGACCAGCATGAATAAAGGGAATCCCTTGGGCTAGCAAGACTAAAGCCAATCCTAATTGCTGTTTTTTTATAATAATTTCCGGTAGATGATAAGGGTCAGCCATCATTAACCGATCATAGAGTGTATAATTATCGTGTGCTTCACAATATTGAATCACTTGCATGGGATTATTAAATTTTTCAGAATCATAGCGAGCTAGAAAATTATTAACTAGTGGTTCTTCCATGTACCAAGCACCATTAATAAACCCCCTTGCCTCAGGATTAAAATCATTCCCTTTTATAGCCTCTCGGATCCCATCATTAAATTGAGCTATTCTAGGCATTTTATAAGCATTATTTAAATTAGCTTTTTGATCTGGTGGAATGGGACTAGCCATATCCCAACCCTCACCTAAAATAATTATACTAGGGTCAATTGCATCAAGAGCTTCTCGAACAGCTTTTAAACTCTCAATATCATGCAAACCCATTAAATCAAAGCGAAATCCATCGATATGAAATTCACTTGCCCAGTATTGAACAGAGTCTACGATGAACTTTTGCATCATCACACGTTCAGATGCTGTATCATTTCCCACGCCACTGCCATTAGTTAACTGTCCAGATTGGTCATAGCGAAAATAATAGTGCGGGACTGTTAAGTGGAGAGGATGGTTTTCAACTTGGTAGACATGATTATAAACAACATCCATAATGACACGCATCCCTTTTTGATGAATAGCATGAATCATTTGTTTTAATTCTTTAATTCTAACAATAGGATCATAAGGATCTGTTGCGTAAGAGCCTTCTGGAATATTGTAGTTATAAGGATCGTAACCCCAATTATATTCATTTGGTTGCTCAAAGGTTTCATCGATAGAGTCAAAATCGAAAAGAGGTAAAAATTCTAAATGGGTCACTCCCAACTCACTTAGATAGTCTAACCCTGTGGAATCCCCTTCAGGATTTCGTGTGTCGGTTTGAGTCAATCCTAGATACTTTCCTCTATCAGTAATGCCAGATTCGCCTTGAATCGTTAAGTCGCGTACATTCACTTCATAAATAACCATAGCTTCGTCTCGAGGAAAAGACGGCATCCTTTTCGACCAGCCTGCTGGATTGGTTTTTTTCAAATCAACTACGACTGATCTCCTACCATTAACTGTACATGCTCGAGCGTATGGATCGATTGTTTCCTTTTGGCTCCCGTCTTTGAAATCAATACGAAAGCGGTAGGTTGTTTGATGATGGTCCCCTGCTAATTCTATTTGGAATACAGGGCCTTGCTTAACCATGAGGTGTTCATCTTTAACTTGACCATAATAACCTTCAAAAACAATTAATTGGATGGAGCGAGCAGTTGGTGCCCATACTTTAAATACTGTTTTATCAGGTGAATAGATAGCTCCTAATGCACCTAAATATGCCATTTGATCTAATTCTTTAATCCTCTCTTTTGTATACATACCTTCACTCTCTCATCCTTTATTTTAAAAAAAAGCAATAGAATAACGATTTACTATCGCTTCTATTGCGTTTTACACAAAATCTCTCTCAGTGAATTCTACTATTAACTATTTATAACGTTTGCGATGTGACAATTGACAATAACGTTCATACCAAATATCGATAAAGGCCGGATTAAAAGGACCTTTTTTTTCCTCAATCCAACGGACCAGCTCTTGAATGTTATATTTCAAAATGCGATCAATTTCGACTGGATAATTATAACGTCGACTATGTACTTCATACTCATCTAAATCTAACAATCGCTTCTCACCATCTGGAAACATTTTTATATCAAGATCATAATCAATATATTTTAACGCTTCCTTGTCCATAACATATGGAGAGGCAAGATTACAATAATAAGTGACACCTCTTTTACGAATCATCGCTACAATATTAAACCAAAAATGTTGATGGTAATATACAATTGCAGCTTCTCGTGTCACCCATCGACGACCATCTGATTCGATCACTAAAGTATGATCATTGCACCCAATAATAGACTGCTCACTGGTCTTTAAAACCATCGTATCGCGCCATGTTCGATGCAAAGAACCATCGTGTTTATAACTTTTAACAGTAATGAATTCACCTTCTCTGGGCTGCTTCATCACTGAACCTACTTTCTATTGTGTAAATAATTAGCCATTCGGCTATCAACTTTTCCTTGAATATTATATCATACTCGCTTGTCTTTATGGGAGCAAATTTCATTTTATAAGAGAAAGCTTATTCTCTCCTTAAAATAAATTATTTCCTAAAATTCGAGATTTATGCTATAATTTGTTCAATAAAAAAAAGAAAGGAAGCTTATTATGAATTCAAGCACTTCCCCCAAAAAACCACTAGAAATTGGTATATATACTTTAGGTGATCATGTACCTCATCCAATTACTGGCGACCGTATTTCACAAGAACAAAGAGTCAATGAAATTATTCGTTATGGTATTGAAGCAGAAGCGGCTGGCTTAGATCTTTTTAGTGTCGGTGAAAGTCACCAACCTTATTTTACTAGCCAAGCGCATACAGTTATCTTAGCAGCTATTGCTCAAGCAACTTCTAAAATTAAACTTTCTTCTGCTGCAACCATCGTTTCAACTTCAGATCCCGTTCGCATCTTTGAAGATTTTGCTACCCTGGATCTTATTTCAAAAGGAAGAATGGAGATCATTGCAGGACGCGCTTCACGTGTAGGTCTTTTTGATTTATTAGGCTATAATATGCGCGATTATGAAGCCTTATTCGAAGAAAAATTTGAACTTTTACGTCAGATTAATGAAGATTTAATTATAAATTGGGAGGGAGAATTTAGAGCACCTTTGAAGAATGCTTCCATTCTACCTCGACCTTATCAAAATCGTAAACTGACAATTTGGCGCGCAGTTGGTGGCCATCGCACATCTGCTATTCAAGCCGGACGTCAAGGAGCCCCTATCTTCTTAGCACATTTAACTGGACCAGTCGATATTCATTTAGCTAATATTCAGTCTTATCGGGAAGCCTTAGAAGAAAGTGGCTATCAAAGCCAAGATTTCCCTGTGGCAACTGCTGGAATGCTATACGTAGCTGAAACTTCACAAAAAGCCAGACAAGAAGCCTATACTTTCATTTCTAAAGGCTTTACCTTCTCAAATGGTCAAGAATTTCCTAAGCGAGCTTTTGCCCAATCAGAAAACCTTAATGATATTCTTAACGTTGGAAGTCCGCAAGAAATCGTTGAGAAAATTCTCTATCAATATGAAACTTTCGGTATCAGCCGTTATGTGGCTCAAATTGATTTTGGTGGAATTCCTTTCGAACATCTAATGAAGAACTTAGAACTTTTAGAGGCTAAAGTTTTACCCGCTGTTCGCCGCTATACTGGTCAAAAAGCTGCCGATCAAGCTGAGCCAACCGATCACGCTAAATTTAGAGAGACGGTCCAAGAATTGACCAAGGAAAAGGAAGTGGAATAATGAGATTAATTTTACTTTCTGGTTCGAAGATGGGTAGTAAAACTCGCATTGCTATGAACCTCACTAAAGAGATTATTCAAACAAACTATTCAGACTTTGATGTGGAGTTGATTGATCTAGCTGAAAAAGATATTGAATTCGCGGATGGTCATCACTATGTTGAACTTACTGGCGATAGTGCTTATGTTACAAAAGCAATCATGGAAGCTGATGCTATCATAATTGGTAGTCCAATCTTCCAAGCCTCCATCCCAGCCACACTTAAAAATATTTTCGATCTTTTTCCACAAAATGCTTTAAGAGACAAGACAGTTGGAATGGTGATTACAGCAGGTAGTCCTAAACACTACTTAATTGCCGAATATCAATTGAAGCCTATACTTTCATATATGAAAGCTATGGTTATTCCTTCTTATGTCTTTATTGAAGAAGCTGACTATCATCAAGGTGAAATAATTAATCAAAACATCCATTACCGTTTAGATGGTTTAATTAAAGATACTTTATTATTTAGCCAAGCTATGGAATTAAAACGACAAAAAGAAGAAGAAGCCTATGACTTTTAATAATTAAAATATATCGTTTGTAATCAAAAGACCTCTAGCTCTTTTTGCTAGGGGTCTAAATTTTTTAAAACTTATTTGTTTGATGCATCATTTAAAAAAGTCGTAAGTCATCATTAGAAGATGCTTTATTACTATCTAATAATTTTATCTGCAGTGAGGACAAGGCCAATTGACTTATATCACTCTCTGCTACCCACCGAAAGCTACTATCATTTAGATGAAGCTGATCAAGTAATTGCTGTCCACTACTTTCAAAATTGACCGCTAAAATGCCAACTTGCCAAATTCGATGGCTAAAAACATGTTTTATTGCTGGAGTAAGCTTTTCTATCTTGACTTTAAAGTATTGCTGAATTTCTTCTACAACAGATTCCATTACCATTTCATCTGGCTTGAGATAAGTATAAAAGAATGCCTCTTTAACTTCATTTGCATCTTTTAAAGCTAGCAAATCGACTTCTACTAAAGGATAGTGCCATAAGCCGAACAATAATTCTCCGGTTTGATGCTGACGCATTAAAACTTTCCCTTCTTTATTTATAATTTTATAAGCAAGCCATTCTTGTCTTATCTGCTTAGTCTTCTTATGTTTAACTGGATAAAGATGACTCGTTCCATTTTGATAAGATTGATCAAATTCTTCTAAGATATGGTTTTCAGGCCGGTAATTGCTTGGTGTCATAACGGTAGCTCCAATATCCATCAAAGCTTGATTAAAGTCACCCGGTCGTTTGGGGTCAATCAGAGGGTCTAATATGGCTTTAAAAACTTTACGGTTTTTTGCTTGACCAATATCTTCCTCTACTTCAAATAAGCGAGCGATAATACGCATTAAATTGCCATCAATGGCAGGCTCAACTAAACCAAAGGCAATCGATCCGATAGCTGCTGCTGTATAAGGTCCAATACCTTTTAAACTTAATAGCTCCTTCATGGTTTTTGGCATGATGCCATCATAATCATTCATAATTTGTTTAGCAGCAAATTGCATATTTCTTACCCTTGAATAATAGCCTAAGCCTTGCCATAGCTGATGCAGTTGTTCTTCAGAACTTTGAGCTAAAGCTTGAATAGTTGGTAACTCGTCTATAAAACGCTCATAGTAAGGGATAACCGTATTCACTTGCGTTTGTTGCAGCATAATCTCACTGACCCAAATTTGATAGGGATCTTTGCTGTGGCGCCATGGTAAGTCTCGCCCTTCTTCATCGTACCAAGTTAATACTGTTTTGCGAAACTTCTGAATTTTTTGAGGAGACCAATCAAGATAACTACTTATAAATTTACTCATTTAACTACTCATTCTCCCCTTTCATATTCATCACACTTTCATTATCCTCTAGCCAATTTTGAATGTCTTGATATTCAAATCCCTTTTGTCGCAAGTCGACAATTAGACGCTGCTTAAGTTCGTAGCCTTCATGTTTTTTGGATCTTTTGCGGAAAATTTTTTGCCCCTCTTTATCCAGCAGATCCTCCTGAAGTTCAGGATCGACTTCCATTTTATAATTATCTAGAAAGGTTTGAATGATTGTTCGATCATAGCCCTTTTGGTTAAGGTGTTGGTATAACTTTGTTTTTTGCATGGCTAAAGACAATCGTTTTTTACTTTTAATAAACTTATCCGCTAACATTTTTAAGTTTTCTCGTTGCAAATTTTCTGGATACTCCATTAAAGCTTCTTCAATTAATAGATCATTTAAACCTTTCATTTTCAGCTCATAAGAAATGTTTCTTGGCCCTTTACGGTTGATATTGGCTTGAGTGCGTACATAGGCTTGGCCATAAATAAGATCATTAATTAAGTTTTGTTCTTTTAGTTTGTCAATAATTTGATCAATCAAACTTTCTGAAATGTCAAAAGATGCATAGTCAACATTCCTTTGTTGTTTACTGGGATTAGCTAGTGGCGTTTTGCAGTTACTAGATTCCATTTCCTTAGAAAAATCCTGCCTTTCTTCCATCTTCTCACTTTGTGACTCTTTTATCATTTTATCAAGATAATCACGTACTTCTTGTTCAGATTTCAAACCATAAGACAGATAGTTTAGCGTTTTTTGATAAAAACGATAATGAAATTCAGCTTCTAAAATTTTTCTAATTAACTCTTGATCGACTGCTAAACCTTTTCTGATAGCAAACTTAATTAAAATTGCCTCATCGATTCCAAAAGCAAACTGATTATCTATAAAAATAGAATAGCGTTGCTTATTCTTTTTTTGAACCTGAATTTTTGATATTTTCAAATCATCACCTCTATTTATTATTGTAACACGATTTATCCAACTTCTCTGATTCAGACTTCTATTCTGTTATCGAGAATATGCTATAATAGACAAAAAACTAAAGGGGCTTGCTCATGGATAAAAGAGAACAGTCAATTCTTCAACTAGCCACTCTTGCTGGGACCCTCTTGATTCAATCAGAAGCTGAAGGTTATCGAGTTGAGCGAACAGTTAACCAAATTCTCTCATTAAGTAACTTTGACCAACCCGCTGTCTTTTCATCTGCTTCTGGCCTATTTTTAGCTTTACAAAATAGTCAGTTTAAAGAAGAAAGCCCGGTGGGAAGCACAATTATTGTAAGGGTGAAAAACCGCAAAAATCACATGCGCATCATCCATCAAGTCAATGAAATCATTGGTCAATTATTAGACAAAAGTATTAGTCCACAAGAAGCCTATTTGAAACTAAACAGCATTCAAGACCAAGAATATACCACCCATAACCAATTTGTTTGGACAATTCTTTTGATCATGTCCTATGTTATCTTATTAGAAGGTGGTTTAGGCGATTTGGTGATTGCTCTAATTCCAACCATCATGATTCTATTTTTTAAACTATCAGAAGATAACTTTGGTCTCAACCGTTTTGCTGTCAATGTCTTAATGACAAGTTCACTAGCCTTTGTTTTACCCATTATCCATTGGTATGTAACCACCCGCTTTAACCTAAATATTGTTATTGGTGCCACTTTAATGCCACTTTATCCCGGAACGGCTTTTACCAATGGAATCCGTGATTTGCTTCACGGGGATTACTCTACTGGTATAACTCGTTTAATAGATGCTTTTAAGGAAGGATTGAGCCTTGCTTTGGGTGTCGGAATTGGCTTAGCTATCTCATATGGAGTGATTAACTTATGGAATTAAATCATTTAATATTAAGACTCGTTGCTAGTTATCTAGCAACTGTAGCAGCAGCTATCAATGTCAATGCTCCACGTAAATTCATTTATTGGTCAGGTATACCGGGAATCATTTCATATGCTGTTTATTTATTTGTTCTAAGTCACACCAATACCTTTATCGCTACTTTTATTGGTAGTCTTATTGTAAGTATTATGGGCCAGTGGATGTCACGTAAGTTTAAAACCGTCGTTAATGTTTTTTACATTCCTGCTTTCTTTCTTTATGTACCGGGAATTGCCATTTACGAGACTGCAGAATACTTTATGCAAAACAATTTGATTGCAGCTAGTCAGTCCTTTTATCAAGCCTTGGTGACTGCTCTTGCCATTGGTTTAGCGGTCTTTGTCGTGGATTCAGCTATGGATACTTATAAATATCACCTTAATAAAAGGTCACAAGCCGATTAAATTTTATGCTCAATCGGTCAGTCTATGGTCGGAGTAATCTTTCTATTTAAAATGTTAAACTTATAAAATCGAGGGGTGATTTTTTGAATAATTGGCGCCAATGGCTGAAAGTAGTAGCCTCAACTTTTTTAATTATAACCATTATTTTTATTTTCAATCAATTTATGCAATTATACCGTAATTTAGCTTATATCCATCCTCTCTTAGCACTCACAGTCATTTTTATTCTAGCTGTTATGTTAATTTATTTTACATTCCTAACTGTGAGAGAACTAATGAAGTTGCCTAAAGAAATAGATTTAGCAGATGGAGCAGGTCCAGAAGAATACGATCAGTATGTAAAAGATAGTTTAGTCAAACTAATTAAGAACCCTACTTTAAAAGAGCTGAATTACGATTGGCTTGCTCACGAAAACTTATCCGCAGAAGAACAAATTCACTTGGCCCATCATTCTTTAAGAGAACATGGCTTAATTGAAATCAAAAAACAAGCTCAAATGGTTTTCTTAACAACTGCTATCTCACAAAATGGTTCCTTAGATGCCCTTACAGTTCTAGTTGTTTTAATGAAAATGGTTTGGCATTTGATCAAAGTGTATGATACGCGTCCGAGTTTCGGAAAAGTTCTTTCCATATACACTAATGTTGCAACCACAATTTTAATGGCTAGAGGGATTGAAGACTTAGATCTTATTGAAGCTCAAATGGAACCTTTCATCTCTTCCATCCTTGGAGGCAGTCTATTATCCATGATTCCAGGCTCTGTTTCGATTACTAATTTAATAGCCAACTCGATTTTAGAAGGATCCATTAATGCCCTACTAACCTTAAGAGTGGGAATTGTTACTATGGATTATTTGGGCAGCTTGAAAGATGCTGATAATCAAGTTATCAAACGGTCTGCAACCATTGAAAGCACTAAATTGCTCGGTCAAATTATTAAAGATGGCAGTTTAAAAGTTATCCAAACCATCGTTAAATCTGTTAAAAAAACAGGTATCGAAAATAGTAAGAAATGGAATCCGTTTACAAAGATATAATAGCAATGCTAGCGATTTACGCTAGCATATTTTTCTGAAAAAGGTTAAATTACAAGTAAGGCTGTGCTATAATGCACTAAGTAAAAATAAGTATCTGGATTGGGGTTGATTTTATGTCATTTACAAGTTTAAAAGGTTTAATTGATGAAGCTAATGAAAGAGAACTAACCATTTCTCAAGTAATGATTCAAAATGAAATGGAATTACGAGGAATTACTGAGGAAGAAATGTTAGTTGCTATGGAAGAACAGTTTGATGTCATGGTCAATTCAGTAAGAAAAGGTACTTTGGAGTCTGTTATGAGTCATACAGGTGTGACTGGTGGAGATGGTCATCGTGTCTTTGAATATACCCAAAAGGATGACTCTTTAATCGATTCCTTCACATTAAGAGTTGTCGCAAATGCGATGGCAGTCAATGAAGTGAATGCTTCAATGGGAAGAATTGTTGCGACCCCTACGGCAGGTTCTGCCGGTATTTTACCTGCTTGTTTAGTTCATATGCTTGATACTGGAAATTTTGAAAAGGAACAATTAGTCCGTGCGATGTTTACCGCTTCTGCTTTAGGCTTAGTTATTGCTAACCGTGCTTCTATTTCCGGCGCCCAAGGAGGTTGCCAAGCCGAAGTGGGTTCTGCCACTTCTATGGCAGCTGGGGCCCTAGTTGAATTGAAAGGTGGAACACCTGAGCAAGTTGGTAATGCAGTGGGATTAGCACTTAAAAACTCACTCGGACTTGTTTGCGATCCTGTTGCAGGTTTAGTAGAAATCCCTTGTATCATTCGGAATGGACTTCATGCACTGACTGCAATGGCTGCTGCTGATATGGCATTAGCTGATGTGGTATCCATTATTCCTTCGGATGAAGTTATTGACGCTATGGATGCTATTGGTAATGAACTCCCTGAATCATTAAGAGAAACAGGCATTGGTGGTGTAGCGGGCACTCCTACTGCCCGTCGTATCAAAGAACAGGTCTTTGGTAATTCAGATGAATTAGTAGCTGATGTTGAGGTTGAGTTATCTGGAACAGGTGAAAAGATTTTAGAGGATGGAGTTAGCGCGTCTTACCAATCTGGTTTCGAAATTATTGGTCCAGTAATGGTCGGTCCTTCATCTTCTCATACTGCCGGTGCCGTTCGCCTCGGTAATGTTGCTCGTCAACTTCTAGGAGAAGAACCTGAGGAAGTCGTATTCACCCTAATGGATTCTTTTGCTAAAACTTATCAAGGTCATGGCACTGACCTAGCATTAATAGCCGGCGTTTTAGGCTATACGACTCGTGATTCAGAAATAGCTGATATACGTGATATTGCTGAAGAACGTGGATTAAAGATTAATTTCCTCGAGCGTAATCTAGGAAACTATCACCCTAATACTGCTCGTATTCATATCTTCGGTCCAAATAACCACGTCACCATCATTGGCTCATCAGTAGGTGGTGGAAAAATCGAAATCAACAAATATGATGAATATGATGTTCGCTTTTCTGGCGAACGCCCTACTTTAATTATACGTCATAAAGATAAAATTGGAACAATCGGTCGCCTTTCAACCTTCCTACAAGATCATGATATAAACATCTCATACATGACACACCAAAGAGCTAAAATTAATGGCCCCGCTATTACTATCTTTGAAATGGACCAAGAGCTTAACCAAGAAGATACAGATGAGCTTCTTCTTCGCTTTAGCTTTATTGATGATTTAAAGGCTATCTATGTAAAATAAATTAAAACCTATTCCCAGTCATGGGGATAGGCTTTTCTCATAGTATTTTTACTCCTCGTCATTTCGTAATAAATGGCCATCTTCGTTCTTGACCAAAAAGTGAACAGTAGCAAAGACAATAAAGATAGCTATGGATCCTAATACCAAATCTTCCATTGTTTGCGCATAAATCAGCATTTTTCTAGCAATTACAAATAAGATCAGTTCTAAAACTGCTTTAGGAGAGTGAAAAAGCAACATAAAAATTAACTCAATTCCCACTAAAAGCAACAAAGCATAACCTAAAAAATTTTGAAAAACAGAATAGGTTTCTATAACATCTGCTTGTAAAACTAAATAACCGTATTTAAATAAGTCAATCATTCCTACAGCGACACTTAAAGTAATAGCTATAACTATTACCATTTCAAGTAAACGAGAATATTCTTCGAGAGTCTGTTTTAATCTATCAATATTAAATTTCATTTTTTCGCTCCCTATATAATCTTTAATCTGAACGCTTAGCCATCAATACCACGTTCAATTGCTTTTTTATATGAATCAACAATCTTCTCTTCTTGTTTAATTAACTGTCCTAAAGTTAAAGTTAATTGTTGAGAGTTCTCTAAACTATCTAATTGATCCTTCTGATAATCAATGTCTCGCCAGACTAATTCATGTTCCAACTTTTTCCCTATTACGTTTAACTTCTCAATAATTTGATGCTTGAGCCGTTTTTTCCGTCTACTCTCTTGTGATTCTATTTGAGGTAGGAGTTGATAAATTGTCTCGAGTGGAATTTTTCTTTGCATATGTCCGTGCTTGACGATACAATATTCTTTACTAAAAGGACTGATTCCAGGATAGATTCCATGAATTTGATAAATACCATCGTATAAATGATAAGTTCCCTTTTTAAACTCAGGAAGAAATACTCTTTTCAGTCGATAGACTGGATCTTCTCCCACAATCTCAGCTATCCACATTTTTTCATCACTATTTGGGCTTAAAGTTAGTTTTTGGGCTTTAAATTCTTCGTTCAAATCGATTACCTTTCAATTCAAATAAATCTTTCATAAATTCAGGAATTTGCTTTATTAATCTGGATGGTAACACAATAAATTCTTTTTGATTAATTTGATTAGCAATCGCTGTGTGCATATAAGCAGCTATCAATACAGCACCCAAAGGGGATGAAGACTGTCCCATCAATCCAGATATCATACCAGCTAAGGTATCGCCCATTCCCCCTATTGCCATGCCTGCATTGCCCGGGATATTGCTATAAGATAAGCCGGAAGGCTGATAAATCTCAGTTTGATGCGATTTTAATACGAGGATAGCTTGATATGAATCTGAAAATTCCTGAGGATCATTGATATTGTTCGCTTCTTGCATTTTTAGCCATTCACCCAAGTGAGGGGTAAAGATTAATTGGCCTTTACAAGAAAATGGACCTTCTTTCGCCCACAGGCTAATGGCATCTCCATCAAGAATTAACACTTGATTAGGTTGGATACTTGATAGCGTTTCACTTAATATCTCAATACTTTCTTGACTCCTACCAAGGCCCGGGCCAATTAACACGTGATTTGCTTTAGAAATCCACTGTTTCCTCAAATTTTGATCTGCCCAATTCCCAACCATCATCTCTGGAGTATGCAAATGACAAACATTTATATTAGTCTTTGCAGTTAGCAAACTCGTTAAGCCCGAACCAACATGAACACAGGCGCTAGCAGCTAATATTGCAGCCCCCGCCATCTGTTCATTACCTGCTATAATCAAACTATGTCCGTAGTTCCCTTTGTAACTATCAAATGGACGAGGATCTATAAGTGATCTTATTTTAGTCAAGCTTAATTCAATCATCGTTTTCCTCATTTCCTTGAATATAGTATTATATTAAGCTGAAATCTAATAACAAGCAAGTCAAAATAATACGCTTACAAAGTAAAAACGATGAGGCTAGGAATTTCTCATCATTTTTTATTTTTTTAATCAATAACAAGAATTGAAATACCTACTGACTGAGGTCCGGCATGTACTCCTAAAACGGGAGTTAATTCAGTCACAATGGATGTTTCAGCATTAGCAATTTCTTCAGCCAAATCTTTTTGTAATTGAGAGATTTCTTCGTTATTATTGCCGGCAAAAAGAGCGATTTTGTAGCGTTTAGCTCCTTGCAATTTTTCTTTAGCTGCTGCTAAAAGAGTTGCATAAGATCTTTTCTTCCCTCTTGCCTTATTAATGATTTCAATTTCACCGTTATGAATAGTTAATAATGGATTAATATTAAAGAAAGTACCAATCATACCAGCATACTTATTAAACCTCCCACCCTTAATAACATATTTCAACGTTCTAAACAGGGCGTAAATACCAGCTTTATTTTCCACTCTTTCTAATTCAGCTAAAATTTCCTCAGCTGACTTACCATCTTCTCTGAGTTCAGCAGCATAGATTGAAAGTAAACCAGTGATTGAAGCAATATAATTGGATTCATAAATGAAAATTTCTAAGTTTTTATACTGTTCTTTAACTACTTCATATAATTGACGCATACCGGTTAATTTTAAAGATGCTGTAATTACTACTGCTTGAGTATAACCCTTCTCTACTAAACGATCCAAAAGATCTATAATTTCTTGGATAGGCGGAATACCAGTCGATAAGACGTCATGATGTTGCATCTGTTCGTAGAATTCCCTAGAATCAATATCAATCAAGTCACGATAGTGTTTATCTCCCATTTGCAACATATAGTGAATGATTTCAATACCGTAATGTTCAGCAAGATCTGCCTTTAAGTCTTGTGAAGTATCTGCAATAATAGCTAATTTATTCATTATAATCTCCTATCTGGTCATAACCACCTGATTCAATAATCAATTCGGCTAGTAATTTAGTAGCAAATGCATGTGATACTGCATTAATACCTTCGGTTTTTTTACTTATTTCAATTCCTTCAACAACAAAGGGACGATTTTGACCTACCGTTTTAAAAACACGTTGAACAGCATTGTTAATTGACTCTGAAAACAAATCAAACCCTTCTTCGATCGTTACCCTCTTCGTTTGGAGTTCAATGCCCCTTCGAACGGTTTCAATAGGCAAAATACGTTTATAGATAGCAATAATTAAAAGAAAGGCTATCTGTTGACGTCCATACTTCCTACCCTTGATTTTAGGGATGACACCCCATTTAGAATAATTTTGAATCATCGTGGAAGTCATTGCTACTTCGTCATTCATGATTGGGCCCAAACAATCTTGAATATATTCAACCACTTCTTGGTTGAACATGGACTGTTTAGGTAATTCATCCCATGAAGGACAATGGAAAGCTAATATCTTCTCAATTTTTATCGTCACTTAGCACCCCTTTTATCTAGTTATCACCACTATATGTTACCATCTAAATACATTCTGTCAAGCAAAAAAACACATTAAAAAAACTCGAGAAAATATCTCGAGTTTTTTATTCATCAAGTTGACCATTATGAAACACTTCAGACACATCGTCATCATCTTCTAGAGCATCAACAATGGTTGTCAGTACCTCATAATCTTTTTTTGATAGATTGACAAAAGTTTTGGGTATTAAGGTTAATTCAGCTGTATAAATCACTAGCCCTTCTTGCAACAATTTATCTCTTACCTTGGCTAATTCACTGGGATCCGTATAAATCTCAAAAACTTCTTCAGAACTTTCTAAGTCTTCGCCGCCCACTTCTAGAACAAGCATCAACATTTCATCTTCATCTAGATTGTTCTTTTCTCTTTCTAAAACAATATAGCCTTTGCGATCAAACAGGTAATTAACCGTTCCGGATTCTCCAATATTACCACCATTTTTATTATAAGCAATCCTGACATTGGTCATGGTTCGGTTACGATTATCAGTCAATGCTTCGGTCAAAATAGCTACCCCTTGAGGGCCAAAGCCCTCATATATCACTTCATCATAATTCTCTCCTTCAGAGGAGGTCGTCGCCTTTTTAATAGCTCGATCGACATTATCATTTGGCATGTTATTGGCTTTAGCCTTGTCCATAGCTAAACGCAAAGCGGGATTAGTGTCCGGATCCCCTCCGCTCTGTTTAGCTGCCATATAAATTTCCCGTGATAATTTTTGGAAAAGTTTCCCTCTTTTAGCATCCTGGGCACCCTTACGATTTTTTATATTATTCCACTTAGAATGTCCTGCCAATGTTATCGACTCCTTTCACTTTTATAAATCTATTTCTAATAAGATGGGGGTATGATCTTGACGCTCGCCTGAATCGATCATTTCAGATCTTTGAACTTTATCAGCGATTCGATCACTCACTAAGAAATAATCAATTCTCCAGCCTGAATTATTCTGTTTACTTGTTCGAACCCTTTGGGCCCACCAAGTATAAACGCCTTCTACTGGACCATGTAAATGACGAAAAGTATCCGTGAAACCTTTGTTTAAAAGATTAGTAAATCCTTGACGCTCTTCATCTGTAAAGCCTGCAGAAAAGTGATTTCTGTCTGGATGAGCCAAGTCAATTTCTTTATGAGCTACATTAAAATCACCTGTCGCAATCACAGGCTTTACTTGGTCTAAACATACTAAATAATCAGCATACTTTTCATCCCAAATCTGACGATCCTCTAGTCTCTTTAACTCGCTTCCAGCATTTGGAGTATATACATTAGTAAGGTAAAAATCAGCAAATTCCAATGTCATTATTCTACCTTCATAATCCATTGGATGAGGACAAGAAATCTCTGGATAAGAAACTTCAGCTTTTAAGTCTTTCTTATACATAAACATCGTTCCAGCATATCCCTTACGAGCTGGTTCTTGAGAAGAACGCCAAGCTATTTGATAATTAGGAAATAGTTCCTCTATAACCTTTTTATGTTTTTTGGTTGGTCCCTTAGCAGATAACTTAGTCTCTTGAATAGCTATTACATCTGCTTGCAAAGCGTTGAGTTTAATCAAAACTTCTCGAGACAGGATGGCTCGATTAGAATCACTGGTCAATGCAGCGTTTAGTGAATCAATATTCCAAGATATAATTTTCATTTCATTCTCCTTTTTAAATATTAGCTTCTTTATTTTATCATATTTAGCCTTGCTTCTCGAATGGTCTATAAATCTCTCAACTGTTTCAACTCATAGTGTTTACGATAGAATGCTGGTATTAAAATAATTAATGAACCTAACCAAGGCATCGGATTAGATAAGACCGTTCCAGAAAATCCAATCATAGGAGTTAATACAAAAGCGGCAATAACCCTCATGACTAATTCCGCAATACCAGCTAATCCAACTCCTGCTAAAGCATTTAAACCAATACTTCGCCCCACTATAAAAGTGTCTACCATATTGTAAAATAATTGGAATAAGTTCCCCATTATTAAAGGAATCGAAAAACGAATAATCTTTTTAATGGGGGATCCGGTTGTCATATCATTCAATGGCCTACCTCCTAAGTTTAAATACCTACTCAGTATAGGAAAAACTAAAGAATGCTTCAATGAAATGAAAACACATTCTTTGGTAAAAAAAGCCGAACATTTAAATTTAACAAAAGATTATATATTTTTATGCTCTTCCGAAAGACAACTATCTTTGTTACAATCATTTCATCAATTTGAGGAGGAATTCAATGGAAGCCATTCGCAATTATTTTAAGTTTTCTGAGAACAATACGGACCTAGGAACAGAGATACAAGCAGGAATCACTACCTTTCTTGCTATGTCTTATATCATGTTCGTCAATCCAGCCATTTTGTCACAAGCAGGTATGCCGGCACAAGGAGTATTTCTAGCTACTATTTTTGCTGCTGCTATTTCAACTTTATTCATTGGAATATTTGCTAATGTTCCTTACGCCTTAGCTCCCGGGATGGGATTAAATGCATTCTTTACCTATACGGTTGTTTTTGCCTTAGGATTCACTTGGCAAGAGGCACTATCCATGGTATTCATTTGTGGAATCTTGAACGTTTTAATCACTATCACTAAAATTCGTAAATTATTAATCGTTTCAATTCCTGCATTTTTACAACATGCTATTTCTGCTGGTATCGGTATTTTCATCGGCTATATCGGTTTAAAAAATGCTGGTCTTTTACAATTCACCTCAGGTGCCGGGAATATTATCTCTGTCAATAATGGAGATCCTATGGCGGAAACAATCTCTGGTGGAGTATTCAGCGTTGTAACTGATGGTGGTATTGTCCCAGAATTGGTTAATTTCACCCAACCAGGTGCCTTAATTGCAGTTGTTGGTATAATTGTCACCATTATCCTAATGATGAGAAAGTCTAAAGGAGCCATTTTAATTGGTATCGCTGTTACAACTGTATTAGCTTTCCTAACCAATGTGGTTGACTTAGGACAAGTTTCATTCGCCGATAATTCTCTCTCTTCTGCTTTTGCTGACCTTGGGCAAATTTTTGGCGTAATTTTCACCAGTGCAGGAATCCCTTCTCTATTTGGCGATCTTACTCGCTTACCAATTGTTTTAATGACAATCTTTGCTTTTTCACTTTCTGATGTTTTTGATACAATTGGTACCTTTATTGGTACTGGTTTACGCTCAGGTATCTTTTCAAAAGCCGATCAATTAGCTTTAGAATCCGGTTCAGGATTCACTTCTAAGATGGATAAAGCCTTGTTCGGTGACTCAGTAGGGACAATTTTTGGAGCAATTCTAGGTACTTCCAATACTACAACCTTTGTCGAGTCATCTGCTGGGATTGGAGCTGGAGGTCGTACAGGCTTTACTTCAGTGGTAACAGCGCTTTGCTTTGTTCTTTCTGCTTTCTTATCGCCAATCATCTCTTTAATTCCTGCACAAGCAACAGCACCAGCCTTGATTATTGTCGGGATTTTGATGGTTAGCTCTCTATCCGATATTGACTGGTCGAATTTTGAAGATGCTGTGCCGGCATTCTTCGCATCTGTTTTTATGGGTTTAACCTACTCCATTTCCAACGGAATTGCAGCAGGATTCATTCTCTATGGAATCATTAAAACAGCTAAAGGACAAACTAAAGAAGTTCATCCAATTATTTGGGTATCGATTGTTCTCTTTATCATCAACTTCATCGTGCTAGCTATTATTTAAGAATAATACTTAAAACACCTGCTTTCTTTTTAAAAAAAGCAGGTGTTTTTATTTAATCTTCTTGATTGATAATGCGGTAGTATGACCGAGAAGTTAGATGGTAGAAAATCAGATAGAATAGAATAAATCCCGATAGGACCATACTGAAGCTAAACAAATAATCATTAAAATTATTAACACCTAATAAACCTAACAGTTTGAATATAATTTGACTCGCAAACAGATTATGAACAACTGCAATGATTAAAGGTAAGAAGAAAAACCAAAGTACTTGAGAGCGGATGGTTTTCTTAATTAATTGTAAAGGTAAGCCCACTTGTTTCATAATTTGATAATTCTTTTTATCTGCATAACCTTCTGATATTTGCTTGAAGTAAAGCATCAAGATCATTCCTATTATCAGTACACTTGAAACGATAAGACCGATAAATAATAAGCCACCATTAAGCTGATAGAGCAACTCCTTTTTATAGGCCTTACTCTCCATGAAAAAGCCTTGCTCATCAACCAATTTTTGAACTGTTTTTTCAAACTGAGGCTCTTTCAAATCAAAATATAAAGAGCTTACAGTGGATAATTCTATATCGGACTTATCTAATAAATACCTTTGCATCGCTTGTAACTCTGCTAAAGAATTGACACCAAAATACAGTGCATCAACACCAATGGTATAAGGAATAATTTCACCTTTACCAATATAGACCGCGCGTTCTTTTCCATCTTTCCAATAAATTTTTTCCCAATGTGATACATCCTTTAAATTAGAAGCAAGAACCCACTGATCTTCTGGAACAGATTCATCGGGATATCTAGCTAGATAATCTGCCTTTAACCCGAGAATAACAAAGCTATGCTCTCCTTCTTCCACTTTTTGCTTTTGACCAGGCTCTAACAAAGGATAAATATGATCTTCTTTAATCAAGACAGCCTCCATCGCATTTGTCTCAATTAAATTGTTCGAAATCAAATCAGTTGATTGAAGTTCTGCTTGAAAATTTCGTAACAATTCTAATTGTTCCTCTGTTGTTTTTTCATAAGCTTGAGAAGGAGCAAAAGTTATTTCATACTCTCTTGGCATGGAACCTTCAGCAGCTGCTTCCATATTGCGATAGGTGGTTAAGGTCATTGCCAAGACCATCATAATACCAGTGGCTAAAATGGTTATCGAGGCTAATGATGTGGCATTTTTACTTATTCTCTGCAACATGCCTGAAGTACTTAAGAAATGAGTGGGTTGATAATAATAGCGCTTATTTTTTTGCATCAATTTCAACACAAACACCATAAAAGCCATGAAAAAAGAATATGTTCCGATCATCACTAAGAAAATAGAGATAAAAATCATAGACAGTGAATCTAAAACACCTTGAGTAGTAAGAGCAATATAATAGCCAGCCGCTAAGGTGATTAAACATATCGCCAAAATAATCCAACGGTTCTTAACTCGCCCTTGTCCCTTACGGCTATCCTTCATCAAATCCAGCGACTGTAAACGATGAATTTTTAAGGTGGATAAGAGATAGATAATAGCGTAAGTTCCCACCATCAATACTAAGGTTTCTAGGGCCGCTTTAGGATCAAAAGGATAATCCATAAATCCGGCTCCGGTATCCTTCATTAAACGATTAAATAAGACAAACAAAAAATTACCACTTAAATAACCTATTAAAACACTAAATAAAGCATTAACTAAGAGGACAATCGTAAATTGAATGAACGAAATACGACCTACATGCTTTTTGGCTAATCCTAGAATGGAATAGAGACCAAATTCTTGCGTTAACTTTTTTCGTATAAAGCTAGAAGCGTACAAAACAATAATAATATTCAAAAGAGTCGCAAAGAAAACACCAATCATCAATATAGAATTTAAACTGGCTGACCGTTCGATAATATATTGATTGCCAGTGAGCGATAAAATAATATATTCTAAAGCAAATAGAATAATGGAAGCAAGACTGAAAGGTAAAAAAAGTTCTTTGTTCGACTTCATTGATTTTATAGCTGACTTACGGATAACAGTCGACATACTTAGCATTTTGCTTCCCTCCGTCCATTCAACATCGCTAAGGCGTCAGCAATCGCATCTTGAAAATCAAGTGATGATTGTTGGCCTCGATATATTTCATGATAAATGACGCCATCTTTGATAAACAAAACTCGGTTAGCAGAAGACGCTGCCTTTATCGAGTGAGTGACCATCAAAATCGTATTACTTGCTTGATTTAATTTTACAAAAATTTGCATAATCTGTTCAGAAGTCTTTGAATCTAAGGCCCCAGTGGGTTCATCAGCTAGAATAATATCCGGTTGATTGATTAGAGCACGAGAAATTGCAATCCGTTGCGCTTGGCCTCCTGATATTTCATAGGGATATTTATCTAATAGTGCCTCTACCCCCACCAAACTAGCTACCCTTTTAAGTTGTTCTTCCATTTCAACCACTGATTTCTGTGATAAAACCATTGGTAAGAGGATATTGTCCCGGTTGGTAAATCCATCTAATAAATTAAAATCTTGAAAAACAAACCCTAGCTTCTCACGGCGAAAACTGGCAATTTGCTCTTCTTTAAGCCCCGACAAATCAAAATCATTTATCAAGACACGACCGGCAGTCGGTTGATCAAAAGTCGCTAAAATATTCAGTAAAGTTGATTTCCCCGACCCTGACTCTCCCATAATAGCTACATATTCCCCTTCATTAATAGCAAAATTAACATCTCTTAAGGCGATAGTCTTATTGCCTCTCCCACTGTATATTTTTTCAACATGTTCTACACTTAATAACATAAACTAGTCCCCCCTCTATTTCTTAAATCAAGTCTATAGGAATATTTAATTATCAGCCTTTATCAAAACTTACAAATTGTAAAAGAACCTTACATTTTTGTAAGGTTAACTCATCTCTTGATTAAATTGTATGATAAAACGGCTTCCTTCACCCTTTTTTGACTGAACACTTACGGCTTGGTTGAGACGCTTACTAATTAACTGCACCATGTATAAACCAATACCAGAAGATTGCTCGTTCAGTAAACCATTATGGCCCGAATAGCCCTTATCAAAAATCTTAGGTAAGTCTTGAGAATGAATACCTCTTCCATCATCTTCAATGACCAAGTCATAACTAGCTTGTCTCCATTTAATCCATATATTCCCTTTGGGGCTGTATTTTAAAGCATTGGATAAGATTTGTTCGATCATAATCTGACACAGATTAGCCTCCGTTAAAATTGCTTGATCGATCGGTTGATAGTGTAAAGTAATCTCCTGATTGATGAACTGATGGCGGTAACGTTTTAAGAGCGGTTGGATAATCTCATTCAATTGAACCCGACTAAAGACCATGTCTCTTTTAGGGTTAGTTACTTTAAGATAATTTAAAGCTAAATTAGAATAAGATTCAATTTTGACTAACTCTTGATTAAGTAGCCCTTTCGACGGATCATCGCTTTCTTCTAAGAGCATTTTACTTGCCGCAATCGGTGTTTTAATTTGATGGACCCATAATAAGAAATAGTCTTCCAAATCTTTCTCCCTATTTAATTGAATATTCTTCTCTACAAGTGAACTCTCCAATAAAGTTTGAAATTTTACTTGGTAACTTACTTCCATTTGAAAATAAAACCATTGCCTACCTAAATATAAGACTAAAATAAGCACAATCAGTAAAGAAGGGATGAGGTAATGCATCCAGTTTAGATGAAATAAGTAAAAAACAAGAGCAAAAAGAGCTAAGATAAAGAGAACAAATAATATCAGACCGCGATATTCATTAATGAAAGCTTTCATTTTTTGCCTCTTTCTTTAAAAGACAATAACCGACTCCTTTTTTAGTACCAATTACCGGCCCACGATTAAATGCTATCAATTTTTTTCTTAAGCGTGAAATATTGACCGCTAATGTATTATCATCAATAAATTGGTTTTCTTGCCAGCAGGTATCAAGTATTTCATCCCTTCTTGCATAATTCCCCTTTTTCTTAAATAAGACTGCTAATATTTGATATTCCGTGGCGGTTAAGTCAATAATTTCTTCTTGGTATCCAAGGCTTAAAGCTTGTGTATTTAAAGTCATCCCATCAAAACTAAGATTAAGACTGTTATCTGGTTGATAGTTATAACTTCTTCTTAAAAGAGCCTGGATTTTTGCAACAGTCAGCTGACGATCAATTGGCTTGACTAGATAATCATCTCCCCCCATCTGTAAGGCTACTAGCTGGTCCATACTTTCAGATAAAGAAGAAATAAAAATAATTGGAATTTGTGATTGAGCCCGCAACTGACTACACCAATAATAGCCATTTTGATAAGGTAAATTAATATCTAAGAGGACCAGATGGGCTTGCCAAGAGAGGCATTCTTCGACAACATTTTCAAAGTCTAGACACTTTCTAACTTCAAACCGATGCTTAATTAGTGTATTCGCTAAACCCTCAGCAATAATCGGGTCATCTTCAACGATAAATACTCGCATACCCTTCTTCCTTTCTAAAATTGATCACGCGCTTTTCTTAATTGGATGAAATCTTTCAAGCTTTCAGCTTGTAGGAACAGATTAATTTCCTTTTCAACAGCTAAACTAGTCGGGAGGCTCGGTAAGCCTTTGGACCTTAAAACTTTGACAGCTTGTTGCTGGTTCATTAAGTTTTGGTTGTCAGGTTCGATGGTTAAAGCAAAGGCCAAGTTGGTTAAAGTGTATTCGTGTCCAGCATAAAGTTGCGTTTCATCAGGCAAGTCTTTTATTTTTTGAAGACTGTCATATTGCGCTTGATAATCATTAGTAAATACACGCCCACAACCCGCTGAGAATAAAACATCACCACAGAAAAGATGCTTCCCCAGTAAATATGACACATGCTCAGCACTGTGCCCTGGTGTTTTAAGCACCTCAAACTCTAAACCACTTATCTCCAACCGGTCACTCCCTTTGACCACTTGATTAACTCTTTCTTCAACTTCAATCGGTCCGTAAACGGTCACCACATGCTTTTGACTGGCTAACAATTCGCTCAATCCACCGACGTGGTCCTCGTGAAAATGCGTTAAGAGAATCGCTTTGACTTTTAAGCCTAATGTTTTTAAGTAATTTATTAAAGGTTCACTTTCTCCTGGGTCCACGACAATAACTTCATCTTCTTTTTCAATTACCCAAATATAATTATCTTCTAAAGCAGGAATTGCTTTTATTTGCATCAGTCTCATCCTTTCTAAACTTTTTCGTGATTTAATAACCAAATCTTCCTATCAGTCCCTGCACTATAAGCAGTCAAAGCATTTGTTGCTGAGATCACTCGATGACAAAAAATGAGCAACAAAATAGGATTGGCTCCCACTGCCCCACCTACTGCTTGAGCAGATACCTTTTGCTTAGTTTCGGCTTCAATAGTTTTCGCTATCTCTTTATAAGTCATTGTCTTTCCGTAAGAAATTTTCTTTAATATTCGCCAAACGTTTTGCCAAAAACAGTCTGGTTCATTGGATTGAGAGGAAAAAATAATGGCAGGGTTAGTTTGTCCGCGGAAATAGCTTTCTAACCAATTGATATAGGGTTTAAATTCAGGTCTCGACCAGGAAATAAAGTACACATTGTCCGGTAAATTTTCTTCCACCTTTCCTTTGTTCTTGAACCATCGGCTAATGAGCGCTTCTTGGTCTACTAAAAGTTGTAATCGTCCAATCGGACTATCATAAATCGTAGGGATCAACAAAACTCCCCCTGATCTTTCATTCAATTTATCCTAACAAATTAGCATCTACAAATGAATAAAAACCGAATCTTAATTGAAGATACTGACATCTTTTAAACCTTCTAAGTTAACTCGGTAAGTCAATCCAATAACGATTTACCCTTACACCCTTTTCTATTCTTTGGTCTTCCAATACACCCTTCCACTTTTTAATGGTCGCTTGAGAGGCTTTATTACTGGCTCTACAAGTAATTAGAATGCGTTCATTTCCTAGTTCATGGGCTTTCTTCAAGGCCTCACCTAGCATCCAACTTGCTACACCTTTAAACCGATAGTCTGGATGAACCACATAACCAATCTGACCCCCAGAATGAAGTAAATAGTCATTCAGATGAGGACGTAAATTAATGGCACCGATCATTGTTCCTTTTTCATCAAGACATAGCCATTGAATCACGGGTACTCTACCGACAGGTAGTTCCTTCCCTTGAGACCAATTCTTCATTAAATTAATCCACTGGTCTAATTTTCCATGATATCGGTGAAGACTAGAAGTCCCAGCAATCCATTGATCAGATTCAGGATAACTGTCTAAAAATGCTTCAATTCTATCTATATCTTTTAAATCAGGTTGTTTTAAAAACATTTGATTATCGTTCCTTTTCTTATAAATGTTAATAGCTTATTGCTTTCAAGAATGGTATAGTTATTTTAAGGCAAAATTTAAGGAGTGATCTTTTGAAAGACATTGTATCCATACTCTTGACTATCGCTTTAATCGCTGGTAGTAGTTATCATTTTTATAAAAGAAGTCGCAATCTTTTTGTAGAAGTAACTCAAAGCTACTGGATTTGGACTCAATTAATAACCATCGGTTTGTTAGTTTGGATTGGTTTTCAATTTGCAACTAGTAGGTGGCATTATTTATTGATTGCTTCAGCCATTCTTTATTTTATCTCGGGCCCATTAGCTAGAGGTATCTCAAAAAATGATTTTTCTATTTTCAGAGGAACTTTATCCGTAATGATTCCAATTTCTTTTGCAAAGGTCGATCGTGTTGTTTTAACTAGAGATCTTAAAAAAAACCGTATCAATCTATTAGGAAAAGCCAATAAGCAGTATTTTGCCCAATCTTTTCCTTTAAATGATGAAGGCAAACTAATCGCCCATTTAAAAGAAGCAAATATTGAAGTAGATGTTCAAGATGTTACACGTCCTTAAAGTAAAGTCAGACAATCATTGTCTGGCTTTTTGGAAGCTTAATTATAAATAATCTTTAGATTTTAACCAAAACACAACAACGATACTGATTATTAAGCTTAATAGAATTGTCATAAAAAATCCCGCTTCGCTATTTGCAAACGGAAGTGGTACATTCATTCCCCACAGTCCTCCAATAATTGTCGGAATCGTAAGAATAATCGTAATCGAGGTCAAAACTTTCATTACATTATTCAAATTATTGGAAATTACATTCGAGAATAGATCACTTAATTGACCGGTGATTCGCATCCCTTCATTAACCATTGATTCGGCCTGATACGACTCAATCAAGACATCATGCATTAAAGACTTCAAAGCAGGCACAGACTGAAAACTTTCATCCTGACTAATTTTTTCCAGAACTATTCGATTATTATGCACAGCTGTTTTTATATATGCCAAGCTTTTATCAAGTCTCATAAGACGGTAAAGTTCTTTATTTTGAGAAGAATACTCAATATCTTTTTGCATGTCTTCAATTTCATCATGCACCCAAGCTAAAACTTTAATGGTTTCGTTTTGAATTTTCCAAAAAACTTTCATTATCATCTCTTCATAGCTTAATTGAATATTTCGATCAAATTGTTTAAAAAGATCTGAAAAATACTGAGGATCTTCATTGAGACTCACAAACAACTGGTCTTCCACTTTTACTAGCGAAATAGCTCGTGTCTTGTATTCGCATTCTTCCAAATTATTAGATTGTGGTAGTAGGTATTGTAAAACGACTAGGTAAGTCGAATGCCCTTTGATATTAACCCCATCTTCTATACGCGCTATTTCAAAAGGATCGTTGACGCTTGTAAGGTAGTCGTTAGGAATGTTTAACTTTCCACAGATATTCTCCAACTCTTGCTCGGCTAACCCTTGAAATAATTGCCAATGAACATCTTTCACCATCTATTCAGTCTCCTTTAAATTGTTTAGAAATTTCATTTACTTGGTTTAAATTGCTCAAGAATGCTCTTTTTTATATTCAAACTATTTAATCGTTGACCCCACTTTATTATAAGTGAATTTTCACTTCAAATACTATTATATCACTCGCTAAATGTATAACCTTCAATTAACAAGCACTTGTCAAAAAAAATAAGATGCCCTAGAATAAAAAAGGAGGTTTTTTATGAAAAACACTTATACTTCAATCAAAACGCTCTTGCTCTGCGCCCTTACCGGATTAATAACTGGCTGTGTAATAGCAGCTTTTAATCTTCTTATCAATCATCTTGCAAATTTTTCATACTCCTTATTATCACTCTCGCATCAAAATATAACAAATCTTATTATTTATGCTTTGTTTATGCTAGGTCTGGGATTTTTTACCGCCTTTAGCTTAAAAATGGAACCAGCTATCGGAGGGTCAGGTGTCCCACGAATAAATGGCCTTCTTCACAAGCATTTAAATCAAAATGGGCTCACCGTTTTAATTTACAAATTTTTTGGTGGAATTGCTGCTATTGGCTCCGGCTTAACTCTAGGAAGAGGAGGCCCATCTATTCAAATCGGCTCTACTATCGGGCAAGTTGTGAGTAAGTTTTTTCATAGCGATTCTTCTATCAGTCGTTACCTAATAGCTGGTGCAGCAGGAGGAGGAATGGCGGCTACTTTCAATGCACCTTTATCAGGGCTATCTTTTATCTTAGAAGGTTTATTCTATAAAACAAGTAGGCAATTATTTATTTATGCCGGTATAATCGTGCTGCTTGCTAATCAAACAGCTAATAGTATTTTAGGAAATCAACCTTCTATTATTCTGCTTAGACAAGCAGAACTTCCAGATAATTTATTGATAACTTGTCTTGGTTTAGGGCTTATTACGGGTCTTTCTGGTGTATTGTTTAATTGGATAATAATCCAGGGAAAAGGTCTTTCACAGGTTTTAGCAATTCCTCAATGGCTAAAATCAATCCTACCTTTTATATTAACCGCTATTATACTCTATTTTGACCGTAATTTATTTGGTTCTGGAGCTAATTTAATAAGTTTCCCAATCGGCGCGAACCCTAATCCTAACTACCTATCTTATTTATATTCAATGAAGATATTATTATTAGCATTCGCTTTTTGTTCAGGCATGCCCGGTGGTATCTTTTTTCCATTATTATCTATTGGAGCTATATTAGGTAATCTCTATGGCAGTTTATTATACAATTTAGGATTGATTCCCTCTGACCTTATCATCTATCTTTCTTTATTTGCAATGAGTGGACATTTTGCTGCAATTGTCAGAGCACCCCTTTCTGGTATTTTTTTAATTCTTGAAATGACAGGTGTTTCTCTCCCATGGTTATTTCCTATCACCTTGGTTACTTATCTTAGCTACTTAGTCGCTGAGTTACTAGCAAGTCCTCCCATTTGTGAAAGCCTACTTGATCTGATATTACTTAATCAAACTCACTTCAATCATACAAAAAAGTCTGTTCCTCAATAAAGAGAAAACAGACTTTTTATATTACATGGTACATTTAAGGGGACCCCACTATGTTTGCTCAGTTTAAACGAACTATTCGTTTTAATGGATTAGTGATACTCTTTCCACAATAAATAAACTAAGGCAACAAAGAAGAGTAAGCCTGATACCTGCCATATAACATAGTTCATAATTGAAGCAATAACTAATTTACCAAAATCTTTACCTAGAGGGTAAAATCCTAAAAATTGGGTATCTGCGGTTGACCTCAAACGTTCTTTTAAAATATAAATAATTAACATAATAGCTAGTGGAAATAGAATGAAATTACTTAAAGCATCAAAGCCATTAATAGCAAAATAAATAAAAGAAGCAACAAAATTATAAATCCAAAAATTCTTTTCAACACTTTGCACATATATATTTAGTGGGATCATATTCATCTTCCTTTCTATGGTTTAATTATACTATTTTAAGTTTTCAAGCTAATCAGACTTAGGACCTAAAAGAAAAAGAAGCCATTATTTTTTTAATTCAACCACTCCTTGCGACTTTGCCAACTATAGTTGCTAGATAAGCAGCTAAGTCTTTTGATAAAATTAAGGAAAGTTTAAATAGTAGGAATTTATTATGACTATTGGTGAGCGTATTCAAACTTTAAGGAAGAAGCAAGGCTTGTCTCAAGAAGAACTGGCAAATAAAATTGATGTCTCGCGACAAGCTATTTCTAAATGGGAAAGTAATCAAAGTAATCCAGATCTCAAAAACATTGTAGCTTTGAGTGAAGTTTTTAAAACTTCAACAGACTCCATCCTAAAAGATAGTCTAGGCGATTTTCAAACTTTTCAAAGTAACAATCCACTCTTTATTCTAGCCTTTGCCTTAACTTTTTTCATTTTAGTTGGCGTTTGGGCTTATTCAGCGAACCGTTTTCGTGAGGATGAGATCTTTTAGATGGCTTTCTTGTCTGCAATAGCTGGGGGAAGTTTAGGGTATATTATACAAGTCATTTTACACAAGAATCGTAAAAATCAATAGAAAGACAACATTTAAGAAAAATCTTTAATGTTATCTTTCTTAATGAAACTCGCTTTAAAAATCTTTTTTGCTATAAGATCGAGTAGCTAATATGTAAGAAAGACTGAGTGATAGAATGATATAAACAGACAATGGCATGAGTAGTTCTTGAAAAGAAAATTGATTGGAAAAATTGATAAATGGAGTGAATAATGGTTCATTTAGAGCTCCTTCACTTTTAGCTAAAATAAAGAAAAAATAGAAAGACATTACACTAAATGTTTCGTAAAAAAATTTACCAATAACATAGTATAAAAAGTATGAAAATGAAATCGAACCTACTGAATAAGTAAAGGCAATAAAAACTTCAATAGGAAAATAGGCTTTGAATTCGGGTAAAAGATAATTTAGTAACATAAAACCAATAAAAAATAGCGTCCCCATCAAAATAGTGTAAACATATTTAGCTAAAACGATTTTTTCAGCCTCAATAGGTAAACTATTTAAAAGCACTCCCGATTTCTTAAAATTTTCCTTTTCATTCATAATTAGTGGGTACCAAACTGTCAAAACAACGGGACAAATGATTGGAATTTGAAATGAATCGGATAGAACACATCCCACAAAAAATATAGCCATAAAAATCAGTAAATTTTTTTTAGAATTTAAAATAAATTCTTTATGGATTAAAGCCTTCATACTATCTCCTTTCATCAAATAAATTAACCATTATCTCTTCAAGATTAGCCGGATCGATAATCACTTTTTCTCCAAATAATTCTTTAAATACCTCATAGTTTGCTGAAAGACCCTCAAAACCAACGGCTGTTTCTCGGCAATTAATTAATTGTCTTCTGAGCTCACCATCTAAAATTTCTTTAGGTCCCTTCACTATCCTATATTGGTTGAGGAGATAATCTTTTTCTTCATTAATAATCAGTTCTCCATAATGAATCATTGCAATATTATCAGATATTTTTTCTATATCCGCCATGATATGGCTTGAGAAAAAGACTGACTTATTGGCATCTTGAATAAAATCAAATAAGATATCTAGAACCTTACTCCTCACAATTGGATCTAATCCAGAAATTGGTTCGTCAAGAACGATTAAGAGTGGATCATGTGACAAGGCTATCGCTAAAGATAGCTCAACTTTCATACCGGTTGAAAGTTCTTCAATGATTTTATTTTTTGACAACCCAAATGATTTAATATGTGCCCAATAAGTCTCCCAATCCCAATTCTTATAGAAAGGAGCGATCATTTTACCCGTTTCTTCGACTGTTAAGTGATCATAGAAATAATTTTCCGCGTAAACAAAGCCTATCTGTTCTTTTATCGTTACCGAATCTTTTTTTAGATCCTTACCGAAAATTCTAATCGAACCGGATTCTGGTTTAATAAGCCCCATAATCATCTTGATAATGGTTGTTTTTCCGGAACCATTGGGTCCAACAAAACCCGTGACGTACCCCTTACGTATTCTTAAATCCAAGTTGTTAATTGAGAAATCAGTATATGTTTTTGAAACTTGATCCATTTCTATCACGAACTCTTCCATTATTAAACCTCCTTAAAAATCCTTTCGACCATTTCCTTTATCTCTTCTAAACTCAGTCCGATCATTTCACTTTCTTCTAATAACTTTCTAGTTAATTCTTCCATTCGTTTTAAGTATTTCCTACGAATAAAGTCGTGGTCTTGTTGAGCAATATAAGTTCCTTTACCGACGACTGAAGTAACATACCCTTCCCTTTCGAGGTCTTCATAGGCCCTCTTAGTAGTAATTACACTGACTTTTAACTCTTTAGCTAAGGCCCTTACCGAAGGAAGTAAATCCCCCTCATTCACATCGCCATTCAAGATAGATTGGATAATCTGTTGCTTAATTTGTTCGTAAATAGGCTTAGGATTTAGTTTTGATATCAAGATATTCATCGATTCACCTCGCCTTGTTGAATGTGTATATATACAGTATGCACACTCACTTTTAATCTTTCAAGTTATTTACAAAATAATCCCAATTCTTAAGTGGATAAGAATTGGGATTTTTTATTACTTTTTCATATAGGTCATTAATTGAAAATCTGCCGTTTGAACAAGTCCATTTTTTTTATAAAATTTTTGTGTTTTATCCGTATCATCGGTTAACAAAATGATTTGCCGTACCGCTTGATATTCTTTTAAAATTTTTTGCAATAATAGACTTCCAACACCCTGTCGTTGATAATTTTCAAGTACTAAAATATCTTGAATATAGATAATAGTTAGTCCATCTCCTACGACGCGAGCTAAGCCAACGAGTTGATCACCCTCCCAAGCAGTCCACACTTTTAAACTATTTTGAATGGCTTCTTCTAAGAGGTCTGGTTCTCTAGTATAGGCTGTCCAATGGACGTTTTCATATAAGAGCAACACTTGCTCAAATGGAAGCTGAACATCTTCTTTAATTTCTATTTTATTCATTAAAACCCTCCTTTAAATTATTAAACTTGAGAAAGTAATTTAATTTAACAACGAAAAATAGTCCTCACAAAACTGATTCCATTTAGCTTCATATTCATCATGTGCCAAAACTTTTAAATCATAAGGTGACAATATATTACGGGCTAATGCCTCTTTAACAAAATACTCCACCCACTTATCTGTAGCTGTTTCATAAACTTGAATATCTTTATAACCCTTCATCACAGCATAAACCAAACGTGTATGACCGTCTAAAGAAACCCATCTTTTGTTAATTTTTGTTACAGGTATTATGACATCTGCCTGATCTTTTATAAAAGTCGAGATAGCCTGCAATTTTTCTTTATCTACGTAGAACTGTGAAGGCTGAATTTAACGAAGTTCAAGTTGAAACAATTTCTGCGAAGGATATTGTTTGATAATCTTATCATTCAGGTCAATAAATGTATCAATAGGCTCAGCATAAAAACGAAAAGCTTCAATTAAGGCTGAAAAGTTATTATCATCTTTTCCTGTAAATCGAGCAGTATGACGATTAATAATCTGAACACTATATGGTTGATTATCGATTAAAAAGGCACCCTGCTGCTTTAAGATTTCTTCTTAAAGCGATTATCTTGATAATGATTTAACCGTCTTATTTCCATTGCACCCCTCCTATAAAATATCTAAATAAAATTGATTCCCAATATCTAAGCCTTTTTCAGTAAACCAAATACGCTCATGGTCATAATCAATCAAGCCTAACTTTTTATGTTTGGCCAAGATTTCCTGGTACTTGTCAATAAAGTCAATATTAAATCGCTGGTTAATCGCTGTGAATTCAAAACCTTCCAACAGGCGCATATTCAACATGATGAACTCTTTTTCGCGATCTTCTAAAGAAAGTTCTTCACTCATTTGGATAGGATATTTTCCTTGATCAATCATGCCGTAGTAATCATCAAAACGTCGATGATTAACATATCGTACTAAGTCCATATTTGAAGAAGCGCCTAATCCAAGTCCCAGGTAATTTTCTAATTGCCAATACTTCTTATTATGACGACTTTCAACCTCTCCCTTAGCAAAATTCGAAATTTCATATTGGTGGAAGCCATGCTTAGATAGTTCTGATTGGATATAATGGTACATTTCTCTTTCAATTTCATCATCTAAAACGCGCATCTGTCCGGTTAATACCCAACGTTGAAAAGGAGTGTTCTCTTTAATCATTAGGGAATAATAAGAAATATGATTAAGCGGTAATTCCATAGCTAATTCTATGTCCCTTTTTAAAACATCCATGTCCTGTTTAGGGTTAGCAAACATCAAATCAATTCCCAATTTCTTAACACCTAAGTCTTTTAATAAAGCAATCTTTTGATAGACTGTTTCACGATCATGTAAACGCCCCATCATTCTTAAGGTTGCATCATCAAAGGACTGGACTCCCATAGAAAAGCGATTAAACCCATATTTTAAATAGGTTTTTACTTTTTCTTCCGTGACAGATTCGGGATTCATTTCAATCGAAATCTCACAATCTGAAAGAATCACAAAATGACTCTGGATCCCTTCCATAATCTTAACCATCTGTTCAGCTTCTAAATAAGAAGGTGTTCCGCCACCAAAATAAATTGTGTCTAATTGATAGTTTCCACTATAAAGAGCCATTTCTTTAATTAAGTAGGTAACGTATTCATCCATTCTCTCTTCCATATCCACAAAGGTTAAAAAGTCGCAATAATGGCATTTCTTTTGACAGAAAGGGATATGTATATAGAGTCCAATTGTTTCTTGCATAGCTTCTCCCACCTTTAATTCTCTCATTCTACTATAACGAGTTTGATTTAAATTTAATAGTACTTATTCTTAAAAAAGAGAAGACGATTGCCTTCCCAAATACTCTACCAATGAAGAGTCACTTGATGTTCCATTTCAATTGAAGCATCCCCAAACAAATCGAGCAACCAACGGCCATAATCATTGAGTTGGTCCAAAATTAAACGCGCACGGTATATTTCAATCTCTAAAGGACGGCTATCTCCTAGGACATCCCATAAAGCATCTAAATTATGACCCGTGTAGTGGGGCAAATTTAATCGATCAATCAAATAGCAATAAGTCGTCTCCTTGTCTGTAAAGGCTTGGCCATCTAATATAATTTTCATACTCTTCATCCTTTCAATAAAGCTGCTTAAAACTATCATAATGATCGTCAGTGTAATAAATCAGCCCATCATTAGAATACACGATTCGTTCAGATCCACGATGGTGACTGTACCCTGCTTGAATATCAGCTTCATAGTATTGCCTTCCTTTTTTTTTAGGTAATTTACCCTCTCGATTGCCAAATCGATTGCCACCAATCACATAAATCGGATCAGCAGTTGACCAGTTTTGCTTAGTTGCCTCTTCCTTAGTTATATAATTAGCTGGCAATCGATTATATTGATGAATATAGGCAGCGACTTGTTCTAGATTATAATAAAACGCTTCTTCTTGAACGACCTCGCTCGTATTTTCTTGGTTAAGCCATGGATCTGTTTCAACTTTTAATTCTGTAAAACCCTCTCGGCTTGTTTTACTGGAATCACTTGCTAACTGTTCACTGACTGGTTCTTCAGTGAATTCTTGCAAAAACTCTTCAACTTGTAAGCAACCACTTAAAGAGATGGCTAGAAAAAGTATTAATAAGCTTAATAAATAGTTACATTTCGTTTTCATGCATTCCTCCAAAAAATATTTCAGCAACATATAGATACTAGCATACTTTTCGCATATTTATTCTTTTTATTTAAGAGTTAAAGTTTTTTAATTATCGGTAGATTCTGGATTACTTTCAGCAAACACCACCACATAGATCTTGATTTTTGCAAGACAGGATATATTTGCTACTCATATCCAATTACCATATAAAAAACGGTCGAGTATAAATACTCAACCGCATTTTATTCTCCCTATAATATAATCTACCGAACACCTCATGCATCCGATGAACGTGTATAAGTAGAATGTTTCTTAATTTCTAATATATCCTAAGCTCTCCCTAAGAAAAATGTAGTTAGTTCTTTTAGCAAATCTTATAATTATTCCGTTTCAAGAATACCACTCACAATATGGTCAACATTCCATTTGATCATTGTGATGTATGTATCTCCTTCTTCGCCTTCATTTGCTAATGAATCTGTAAAGATTTTCGATTTAACAGGAATTCCTGTTTCTTGAGAAACTGTCTCCATTGTTTTAGGATTGATTGATGTTTCAACAAATAAGGCTTTCACATCACGCTCATTAATAATATCTAAGATACGCTTCATTTGGTCAGGTGTTCCTTGATTATCTGTATTGATTTCCCAAATATAAGCTGCTTCAAAGCCATAGGCCTTAGAAAAGTATTTAAAAGCTCCTTCTGAAGTAACTAAGATTCGTTGATCTTCTGGAATTTTAGCAATTTCATCTTTTGCATATTGGTCTAGATCTTCTAATTCTTTGGTATAAGCTTCTTTATTTTTTAGATACTCTTCTTTATGCTCTGGATCAGCTTCAATTATTTTTTCAGCAATAAGATCAACATATTTAATGCCATTTTGTACGTCTAGCCAAGCATGAGGATCTTGCTCATTTTCTTTACCTTCAGCTGTTAAATGCATAGGTTCTACTTCTTCAGTCACCGCAAAAGCTACATCTTTTTTATCAGTTACATCAAGTAAATCATCAAACCAACCTTTCCCTGTTTCGAGGTTAAATCCGTTATAAAAAACGAGATCAGCTTCAGATACTTCTTGAGCATCTCCTGGTAACGGCTCATAGCTATGAGGGTCTGTTCCAATTGGCACTAAACTATAGACTTCTCCATGTTCTCCAACGATATTCTTAACCATATCAGCGATGATTGAATAACTTGCTACGATTTTTAGGCTTTTTTCTTCAGCGGCTTGGGCTTTTACCCCCCCTCCAATTCCTGATAAGATAGTAGATAATAATAGAGTCAATGCAATAAATTTTTTAAATATTTTCATGATACTTTTTCCTTTCTAAAAAAATTGTTTTTTGGTGAAACAAAAAATGAAATTAAGAAAACTAGTGAACCCAACAAGACAATTGCTGAACTCGTAGGCAGATTATTTTGGAAACTTATATATGTTCCGATTAGTCCCATTGAAGCTCCAATTATTGAGGCTAATAGAATCATATGGATTAGTTTATTTGTCCATAAATAGGAAGTCGCAGCTGGTATAACTAACATAGCAATAACCAACACAATTCCTACTTGGGAGAGTGAGGAGACAGTTACAACGGACAACATAAGCATTAATAAATAATGATAGAAATCCGTATTGAGTCCATATGCTTTCGAAACAACAGGATCGAAGGATGAAATTAATAACTCTTTATAAAAGAGACTTACAATAATAATCACAGCAACGAGTACCCAAAAAGATTGTTCTAACTCAGAATTCGGAACCGCTAAAATATTACCGAACAAGACGTGATTTAAATCGATTCCACTTCGTGCTTGACTAATTAAGATAATTCCTAAAGCAAAAAATGAACTTAAAATGATGCCAATCGCAGTATCACTTTTAATGTTAGATTTTTTTGAAATATATTGAATTAGAACAGCAGCAAAAATCCCAAAAAGCGATGCTCCAAACAACATATTAATACCAAACATATAGGAAAGAGCTACCCCAGGTAATACCGCATGCGATAATGCGTCTCCCATCAAGGCCATCTTTCTTAAAACAATAAAGCTACCTATAATTCCAGACACTACCCCTAAAAAAATTGCGGATAAACCTGCATTAATAACATAGGAAGGTAGGTCAAAGAGTTGAGAAAACACTTCTGTCATTTTAATCACCTAACCCTTTTATTTGAACATTTCCTAATGAGCCTCCGTAGGCTGCTTGAATATTCGCATTAGTAAACACTTCTTTAACTGCTCCCTCAGCGATGACTGATTTATTTAAAATTAAAAGTCGATCAAAGTATGACTGCACCTCATGAAGATCGTGATGGACCACTAATACCGATTTCCCATCACTGCGCAATTGCCTCAAAATGTCCACAATAATATTCTCACTTTTGAGATCAATCCCAACAAAAGGCTCATCTAAAAAGAAAACTTCTGCTTGTTGAGCCAGTGCTCGAGCAATAAACACCCTTTGTAGCTGACCACCAGATAGATTACTAATTTGTTTTTTTCGAATATCCTCAATCACTACTTGCTCCAAACAGTAATCCACAATTTCTCTTTCCTTCTTACCTGGTCTTTTAAACAATGGTAAATTAGGGTAAGTTCCTGTTAAAACAGTATCTTCAACTGTAATGGGAAAAGTTAAGTCTAAGTCACTTTTTTGAGGAACATAGGCAATTTTTCTTAATTTATTTTTAATGTCCTCGCCATTATAAGTCACTTTTCCACTGCTAGGAATAATTCCTAACATTGCTTTCATTAAGGTTGATTTTCCAGCGCCATTCGGCCCTATAATACCCTCACTGTATCCAAATGGGATATCAAGGTTCACATCGACTAGTGCTTTGTGCCCAAAATAATCAACATTCAAATGTTTAATTTGAATCATATATATATACTCCTTTCTTCACTAGTAAGAGTGTACACTATTTTTTAACTTTAAGCAATAAATTATTTAGGAGGGTCTAATATTTTTGTTTTGTGATTGCTATATCATAATTTTGTTTGGTGAAAAACTATTTTAGTCTAGTTAATTGTAGTTGTGTTATACTAAATTTACTAAGAAAATTCACTAAGAAAGACTAAGGTATTAAAAGCTTATGAAAGAGGGAGAGATAATGAAACGATCCAATGTCAAAGAAAACTATCTTAAAGCGATTTTCAGTTTGAACGGTAGTGAAGAATATGTTTCAAATAAATTAATTGCGGACAGCTTAAATATTTCAGCTCCGTCTGTAACCGATATGATTAGCCGATTAGTTGAAGACAATCTTGTTGAATCCATCGCCTATAAAGGAGTGCGTTTAACCAGACAAGGATTAGAAAGTGCGATTAAGGTTGTGCGTAAACATCGCATTGCCGAACTTTTTTTAATGAAAATCTTAAAATATGACATCACGCAAGTTCACAACGATGCTGAAACCATTGAACATTTAGAAAGTGACTATTTTTTTGATAAATTAGAAAAACTGCTAGATTATCCAAAATTTTGTCCTCATGGAAGTATTATTCCCACAATTGATAATTATCAAGAAGTTTATCGGACACCTCTATCATCATTTAGTGAAGGTGACCACCTAGTGTTTCGTCGCTGTATCGATAAACATGAACTACTAGAATACTTACAACAAATTAATCTTGAATTAAATCAAAGAATTCACCTAGATAAGATTGATGACACAAATCGTATTTTTATTTTTTCATATAACGATGATCAAACAGCCTATTTTAGTTTCGATATGGCAGAATTGATTTTCTGCGAAAAAATTTAATTTCTAAGACTATTAAAGATGAGTCTATTGGCAAATAAAATATACCCACTTTCGCATCCTATCACCATAAAAAAACGCTGGATAACTTCCAGCGTTTTTAATTTATTTAAGTGTTTGATAAGTAAATCCAGCCGGCAAGAATATAGCCTGTCTTTGATTTAAATCTTCGATGTCATCAAAAACTATTGAATAAACCATTTGATTTTGAGCGGATTGAATGGTCAACCTTCTTGATGGACTATCATAAGCAGATAAATAAACAGTATGTGTGTAAGAATGATATTTTTTGTTAGGAATAAAGCCTTTAGGTAAAGCAACAGAAGATAAGACGCGGTAAAGATTGCCAAAGGCAGACTGACTGTCATGATTATCAAGTGTTTGATATGCTAGATAATAAGCTTTTAAAAAACGTGATTTTGGATCATATCCACCAGGTAGGTCTTTAGCAGCATTAAATTGGTTCAAATTTTCTTGATTAAAAGTAGTTTGCAAGAGTTTTTGATGAGAAGGAAATTTTGGTGCATTGGTCATGACGCCATAAGGATTTTGGTAGACTTTTAGTTTTTTCTTTTCAGGCTCAACCACAATGCAGTTTTGCTGACTGTCTGAAAACATAAAGTGGAAAATTGGTGTGATGACTTTATTTCCATTCATATCATGACTTGAGATGTGAACGGTCGGTAAAATCGCTAAGACTTCATCAACATTGCGACAATTACCTAAGATATAATTCATAAAATAAAAAGCAGAAACATTGTTCTTCTTTTTATCTACTTGATTATCATATAAGCCAAATCCTCCAAAATCATTGGTGATTCCAATCAGACCATGCTCATTGACCCCATCCTTTAAAGGGTCCATATTTCGAAAACCAACTCCAAGCATCTTATATTGAGAATGGTGAAAGCCGCCTAGCAAATTTTCAGCTACCGGATACCCCTTAGGCAAGTAAAGTATATTGTAGTCAACGGGTGCTTCCAGATCCATTGTTCGTCCTGCAACATGTCCGCCGGGGTAATTAATTTTAATTCCTGTACACATAGATATTTCCTTTCTATCTTTAGTATCAACCGACTAAATGATCAGCTCGAATTCTCAGTATAGCATTATTAGATCCGATAAGCGTTAAAAGTGCTTTTAAAAGATTGTTACTTTAAAAATTAAATAACAGAAGGCTTAGCTATGACGATTAGAAACTTCATATATTATAATCCATCACATTTCTCATTTAATTAGGACACATTATTGTCCAGTCAATTCCCAATAATAGCAGAGTATTAATCATTTTTGGCTGAGAAACTGTCTAAAAGTTGCTAGCTTCGATAAAATAGTAATCATTCTGAGGCAAAGTCACTGGAGTGAAGTCTATGAGATTGTGTGCAATCTCATATTATGAAAAACTTCTGAAAACAGTAGATAAAATAAAATCTGAAAGCTTGAACTTTATTTTAACCACAGGAGGGGGGCAGTCATTGGTGGGAGTAATTTATGACTGCTGCTTTTAATGGTGATCCTATCGATACCTTCTCAATCATCATTAGTAAAGTTTTAACGGTTAAAAAGATCAGACGAGAAGAAAAAACAGCTATTGAAACCACACGCAATTTCTTCCAGCCAATTGGATTGCCTGCTAGCTTACAGAAATTGATCTTAAAGCATAATATATCAACTATCTAGTCAATTAACTTGAGGCCAATAAATTTACTAAAATTGGTGAACACAAAAATCATACGTTGAAAGTATCCAGAGCAATCTATAAAAAAGCTTTAAACTAGATAAAAACAGCCACATCAAAGTGGCTATAAGGTGATTCCAAAAAGTTAGAGTTAAAAACTAACTTTTAATGAATTCTTTTTTTCTAATTTTAAAGTATTTTAGTATTAGCTTCTATATTATTAGGTATTTTTGTCTTTCTTTGGTATAAGGAAAGTGATGAATGAAAAAAGAAGTTTTATAAAATAGCTGGTATTCTTACGGCTGTTATAAGTTTACTCACTTATTTACCTTTATTTGGTGTCTGTCCTCAGAGTATTCAAGCTAGTTAGCTGTCTTAAGTTGTAAAGTTAATATTTGTTTAAAGTAGTTTTCAGCTTTTGAGAGCTACTTTTATTTTTTGATATTAAGTAAATAATTATCTATCACGTAGTTCTTGTTTTTTTGCTTCTTCCTCCTTGGCTTTAGTTATCTTATATTCTAGTGTTTCTTTGTACTTGCTATCTATCAAAGCTTCCTCGTATCTTTCTTTTACTATTTTTTGTACGTCTTCTATCGATTTAGCAGACTTTCTCTTTACATCGTAAAAATCTTCATTATTTGCTGGTTTAAAAGCTGGTGTATCTTCTTTTTTAGGTTTAACCTTCTTCTTAACTTTTTTGTTGTTTGTGTAGGTTCTTCTTTGAACAGATCGCTATAATCTTTGTTTCCGTCGTTTTCTACCACTTGTACGTTTATTAGAGACGTTTGTGTGATTGGTGAGCGTTTTATTGCTGACGATTTCTTTTGTGCAGTTTTCTTTCCTGCGGGCTTTGGTTGACCTTGCGTATTTCATTCAATAGCTAAGTGAAGTTTTTCTTTAGCATAAAGAGTTCCCAATTTATCAGCTCTTATTTTTTGCTCTATAAAATCTTCGTCTATAATTAATAGGATAAATTACCATGCTTTCGTTCCCTCGCATCTACTTTATAATTTAATAATATATCCTCTTTAAACTTCTTCATGGTCACAACTTCAGAATTGGCTAGGGATTCTAGGATTCTCTCTTAAATCGTCTTTCCAAACACATTTACCCTTGTCAGCTGTTTTAATTTCGCTAATCATTCTACAATTAATCGCTTTATCTTTTGATAAGTAATTACATTCGCACCAAATTCTCCTAGTATTTCGTCGTGCTTAGGCTGTATATTTACCCAACGATTATTAGATCTTGATAGTTTGATACACCAATTGGATTCGGGTTGTTTATAACAATGTGATTATATAGGAATGCATTTTCGTTGTCTGCTTGTGTAACTACTAAAACTTGTCGACCAGGGAACAGCCTTTGCCCCGTTTCTAAGTCTAGCTCATGAACTTTCTTTATGTCTTCGGGATTATCTACTATAAATTCACCTCTTGAAAACGATGGAATAGCGTTATAAGTTTGAACATTTTACCCTCATTAACATTGAAGCTATCCCACACTTTAGAAAAGATTCTAAAGCAGTTTCTGATAAACAATTAATTCCTGAAGCTTGCAAAACTCAATCCATATCTTCGCGATGGCTCTTTTCTTCCATCGCTTGTCACCCTTTTCCTTTTCTATTACTACCTTTAATCGCCAGTCAAAATTATCTTTAGACATACATATGACCTCCTAATTCCGTATCCGGATTTAGGAGGTCAGTACACTTTGAGAGTCCTTTTTAATATTATTTATAAGTTTTCTTCCGTTTTTTACTATAGTTCTGAAAGAATTTTAAGTGTATCCAGCACTTGTCCTTCTACTCGGTTATTAAGATCATTTAATTCTGAACCCATGACAACCACTATATATTCTTTACCATCTTTTTCAGCTAAAGTGGCCCAGCATAAACCGGCTCCATAGGTAGTACCAGATTTGCCACCAGTAATCTCAAAACCGTCTTGATAAAATTCCCGCAATTTTTTGAAAACAGTACTTTCCATATAAACACCTGAGGGATGGGCATTAGTTGCCGTCGATAAATAGTCTTTACGTTTAAAGATTGCTTCAAAATGACCATTTTTTAAAGCTTCTTTCAATAACATAGCGATTTCCTTAGCAGTAGTTACTTGACCTACTTGATCCATGCCATCCACGCTTTTAAACTTAGTTTTTTTTAATTTTAATTCTTCAGCTTTTTCATTCATCCACTTAATAAAAGTCTTTTTGGATCCGGCTACATTAAGTGCTAATGAATTTGCACTTTCAGCTCCTGAAGGAAGCATGGTGCCATAGAGCAAATCACGAAAAGTGGTTGACTCATAAGGATAATAACCCGCCATAGCTGCGCCTTCTTCTATGGCCTGATAGTAACTGGCTTCATCCACTGGAGCATAGGCTGATAGATTATCGATATGTTCTAGTGCAACAAGTGTTGTCATAATTTTTACTAAGGAAGCAGGTTTACGAGAGACGTTGGCTTTTAAAGACAACTCGGTTTTGTCTTCTGTTAAATTATAAACATAAATACTTTTAGAATAGTAAGTCTCCAAAGCCAGGACTTGATATGGATACAAAAGATTTACAAGACTGATCAGTGTAAGTATTATTATCGATTTTTTAAAAAAAGATAAATCTCGCATCCAAAACGCCCTCTCTATTTTATTATTTCTTTTTTAGAGTCTCATACTTTTCAAAGTCGGTCAAGTCAAGAACGGAAATTTCTATTTTAATTCAAAAACAGCCTAAACCAATATAAAGAGTAGAGCTGTTAGTTATTAATTTTTTTGAAATTTAACTTTGGCCTGAGCAATTTCTCTTTGAATAACTAGTCGCTCTTCATCAGATACTTTATCACAGGAACATCCTACTATATTGGTGGATGTTTTAACATTCAATCCGGCCAAAGGACAATCCGTTACAGTGCAAGATGTCCACTTGTTCTTTCCGGCTTTAAAAGATTACCATTCTTTTTTAGGAGATAAATTAAACCTCCTACAATTATGAAAAGAATCATAAAGGTTTTAAAATTCATTAACAGAAATGAAAAGAACAACTCAATGAAAGAATTCTGATAAAACTATTGAATCTAATTCAATGCTTTTTTTAACTTATAATGCCCTATTCACTACAATAACCAGTGGGATTCCTAACTCTAATAATTGGATAGTTAAATAAAAACTTCTTTCAAATCTATTCCCATCTACTACATTTAAATCATATCAGCCTGCTCATCTAATAGATAATCGTGTGACAAAGTTTCCTTTATATAGGAAGGTAAAAAAATGCCTGGTAAATCAACAATGACCGTGGTAGGATTCGTTTAAAATTAGCCCTCTTTTTATCAATCGTCACGCCCGGCCAATTTCCGACCTTTTGATTAGATCCGGTGAGCAGATTAAAAAGTGTGGTCTTCCCACAGTTAAGATTAGCTAATAAGGTAATTTTACGCATGCTTCGCTCCTCCCGATAAAAGGGTTGTTTAAATTAATTCAGCTTCACTCTTACGAATCGAAAGTTGATAACCTCTCACTCGAATTTCGAGTGGATCTCCTAAAGGTGCCAATTTAACAAGCTCAATGATTGCATTTTTGCAATTCCCATATCCCTAATGCACTTTCTAAATTAAGTTTCACTTTCTACTTTTATAAGCTTCGCTCTCGATTTGACTTTCAGCTGACTAAAAGCTACAAAATCTTCATTATCATAAGATAACATTTCGATCGTCACACTTTTAGCAAATTACAGACTGACTGCAAGACACATTCCTTATCAACTTCACACTCTTAATTTATACTAAAACCATTCAATAAATAATAAAACAATGCGAAATGTAAAATTCGAGACAAAATGCTTGCATTTTCTGTTCATTCATGTTAAATTTAATTCGAATTCGAGATAACAAAATCGAATCTTATTAAATGCTTTGACTCTCTAAATTTAAAGGAGGAAATTTTATGAACAACTTATTAGGAATCCACCACGTGACAGCTATGACAAATAGCGCAGAAAGAAACTATGACTTTATGACAAAAACTTTAGGCTTACGTTTGGTTAAGAAAACAGTTAACCAAGATGATATCCATACTTATCACACTTTTTTTGCTGATGACCGTGGAAATGCTGGTACGGATGTAACTTTCTTTGATTTTCCTAACTTACCAGAAGGCGTTAAAGGAACAAACTCAATTTCCCGTATTGGTTTGCGTGTAAAATCTGATGAGGCTTTAGAATATTACTTAAAACGTTTTGAAGAAAAAAATGTTAAACATGAAGGTATTAAAGAATTATTTGGTAGCAAAGTATTAGCTTTTGAAGAAGAAGATGGCCAAGCCTATCAAATCTTCTCAGATGAAAATAATGAGGGTATCCCTGGAGGAATTCCTTGGAAAAACGGTCCTATTCCTGAAGAATTTGCTATTTACGGCCTTGGGCCTGTTGAAATTACTGTCGGTTACTTTGAAGAATTCAAAGCTGCCTTAACAACTATCTATGAAATGCGTATTGTCGAAGAACATGACGATGTTGCACTCTTAGAAGTTGGTGAAGGCGGACACGGTGGTCAAGTTATTCTACGCAAAGACGTTGAAACTCCACAAGTGCAGCAAGGTTATGGACTTGTTCACCACGTATCCTTCCGAGTAGCTGATGACGAAGCGATTCAAGCTTGGGCAGATCGTTACCAAAAATTAGAAATTGGAAATTCTGGTTTGGTTGATCGCTATTACTTTAAGGCTTTATACGCTCGCATCGGTCACATTTTAATTGAAATCTCTACTGATGGACCTGGCTTTATGGGAGACGAATCTTATGAGAATCTGGGTGAAATCTTATCTTTACCACCATTCTTAGAAGGTCAAAGAGAATCAATCGAAAGTCAAGTTCGCCCATTTGATACTGTTTGGAAAGGGGAATAAATCATGGTTGATAAAATTCAAAGTATTCATCATATTAGTGCCATAGTGGGTAATGTGCAAGAAAACTACGATTTTTATACAAAAGTCCTCGGTTTAAAACTTGTTAAGCAAACTGTCAATTTTGATGACCCTTCTGTTTATCATACCTATTTTGCGAATTCGAAGGTTGATAATGGAACAATTATGACCTTCTTCCCATGGGATAATGACCATAAAGGGACAAAAGGCGGGGGGCAAGTCGGAAGAATTGCTTTTTCTATCCCTAAGGGCAGCCTCACAGCTTGGCAAAATCAATTAGAAAAACATGAGATTACTTATCATAAGAGTAATATGTTCTCTGCAGCCACTTTAGAATTTTCAGATCCTCATGATCTAGATATTGCTTTAGTCGAAGCTGAGACAAGCTCAGACAATAATGAAATTATCGGTTTCTATGGCTTGGTACTCCTATCTACCAACCCTCAAGGGACTCTTGACTTGTTAACACGTGAAATGGGGGCCAAATTGGTTGAAGAAGCTGACGAATACCTACACATCGAATTAAGTGGACCTGAAAAACACCGTGTGTTACTTTTAAAAAAGGCACAACCACTAGGACGTTTTGGCATAAGCACTGTTCATCATGTAGCCTGGTCAGTTGATCGATTGACTGACCTTCAAGCTTGGCATGACCATTTAAAAGAAGCGAATTATCATCTGACTCCTGTCAAAGATCGTAAATACTTTAAATCGATTTATTTAAGAGAAAAAGGTGGCATCATTTTCGAATTTGCTACTAAAGAACCTGGCTTCCAAGTAGATGAAGATTTCGATCATTTAGGTAGTCAATTAAAACTACCTGAACAGTTTGAGTCTAAGCGTTCAGAAATCGAGTCATCTTTACCTAAATTTATAGTAGATTAGGCGAGTAGATAATATGTTATCTTATAAAGTTACAGACTTATCACCTAAAGATCAGTATAAGGTTTTAATTGGTTCAGTCATCCCTAGACCTGTTACAATGATAGCCACACAAAATGACGATCAAAGCTTAAATTTAGCACCCTTTTCCTACTTTAATATGGTAGCTTACAATCCACCCATCCTCATGGTGTCCATTCAAAGAAAAGGTAAGATGAAGGATACCGCTCGAAACATCCTAGCTAATAAAGAAGCCGTTTTCCACATCGTAGACCAAGAAAATTTACAAGAAGTCAATTTGACAGCTAGCAATTTGCCAAAAAATAAGAGTGAATTGGATTTAACCCAATTCACTCTTGCTAGCAGTCAAACAATTCAAACGCCTGGTATAGCTGAGATGAAAGTAAGGTATGAAACAGTATTACACCAACACATCGAGATCCCATCATCAAATGGTAAAGAAGTTTCAGCTGACTTATTCTTGATGCGAGTAGTACATTTCCATCTTTCTGAGGAAGTTTACCAGAATTCTTATGTGCTTGCTGATCAGTTAAAACCGATCAGTCGTTTAGCGGGTAATGATTATGCAACTTTAGGACAGACCATTCAACTTGAAAGACCAAAGTAGGAGGTAATTATGGAATATATCTATCACGCAGCTGATAATGCTGAATACACTTTTGTCCTGTTACACGGTACAGGAGGAGACGAAACTAACCTTATTCCTTTAGCCAAAGAAATCTCATCTTCAGCTAATATTCTCTCTATAAGAGGAACTGTTAACGAAAATGGAGCCCTCCGTTATTTTAAACGGAAGGCCGAAGGTCTCTATGATTTAGAAGATCTAGCGGAAAGAAGTGATGAGCTTGTTGAATTCATCAAAAAGATGAGTAGTGAAAAAGGATTTGATTTAAGTAAAGTAATATTTATTGGCTTCTCAAACGGATCTAATATTGCTTTAAATATCTTAATTCACTATCCAGAAAGCTTTAATAAAGGAATTTTATTTGCCCCACTCTACCCTATGGCCATTGATCAGCAGAAAGATTTATCAAATCATCAACTCTTCTTATCCATGGGTGAGGCAGATCCAATCTGTAGTATGCAAGCAAACAATGACTTAATTAAAAAATTAACAAACGTTCAAGCAGACCTATCCATTGAATGGGTACATACCCATCAAATTACGCCTCAAATTGTGCAAGATGCTAAAGATTGGGTGTCAAATTTAAAAGAGAATAATTAATTAATTTAAGCTCTACTTTCTTATGTCTAATTAGCATGAGACAGGTAGAGCTTTTTCCAATTCTTACGGGCTAATAAGTAAATAATTATTCCTTTTAAAGCAGTGGAAAGAGACATAGCAATCCAAACTCCAACCACACCATAATTAGGCATAAACAGCCAAGCAAATGGGATTCTCAACAAATTACAAACAGTATTCACAGTTGCAGGGGCTTGAGTATTTCCTAAACCGTTAAGGAAGCCACTTCCACCAATTTCAAAACTCATAAATAATTGGCTTAAACCAAAGACAAGTAAATAAACAGCTCCTAAAGCGATAGCTTGCTGGTCATCTGGTATAAATAGCTTGAAGAACTGCATTCTAAATACGATAAGAACTAAGGTCGCAAATGAACCAATGGCTAATAAGGAGCGAATGGTCGTTTGATAAATCCCTTCTACTCGTTCATAAAGTTTAGCTCCATAATTCTGCCCTACCATAGCCGTAATCGCTACTGCAAAACCTTCAGTGGTCATCCATGAAATGGATTCAATGTTTGACCCCACACTGGTAACAGCTAAAGGCATAGCGCCATAGGAAGCAACATAACGATTTAGTAACACACTGACTAAAGCGTGTGCATTCGACTGAATAGAAGGTGGTAGTCCTACTTTAATGATTTGCCCTAGATTCTTACTGTTAAATGACCACAAGTGGATGCGACTGCGGTAAAGTAAATCTCCTTGGCGATAAATAGCATAAAGATACAAAATAAATACCATAAACTGAGCAAAAATAGTTGCCATAGCAGCCCCTTTAATCCCTAGGGCTGGAAGAGGCCCTAAGCCAAAAATTAAGATGGGATCTAAGATAATATTAATAACCAGTCCGAGAGTATTGACGGCAAAAGGTGTTTTACTATTACCTAAACTATTATAGGCTCCAGATATAACAGGGTTAATAAAAAATAAAAAAACACCCGAAGCAATCACAATCAAATATTCTTCAGTCAGTTGATTGACGTCATCTTCTAATTGGAAGAAATTAATAAAGGGATCTTTAAATAAAATTAAGAGGCCTCCAAAAGCAAGGCCCATTATAAGGGCTAACCAAAAACCATTGTTAATATAAGAGCGTGCTGTCTTTTCATCTCGTGCCCCATAGGCTTGTGCCGTCAGGACACTCATTCCAATTCGAGGGATCAACATCAAACTCGAAGCAATCCACAAAGCAAAGCCAACTTGTCCTGCTGCAGCTACAGCCTCAGTAGAGAGTCTTCCAATCCAGGCAATATCGGTTAAAGTGTAAGTCATTTGAATAAAAGCAGTTAACATTAAAGGCGTCGATAATTTCAACATTGTTTTAAATATCTTACCGTTTAATAAATCTAAATTTCTCATTGCTACTCCTCCATATCTCAATAAATAGTAACAAGTTGAAGCACTAATTACAATCACCAAAAACTTAGTGAAAGAAAAAAGATCTTTCAATAAGTTTTAATGGCTTCATTTTATTCCTCTAAGGACGTTGGTAGTAGAAATCTTCGTATCCCACTGTTTTTGGCCCTTTTGATAAAGCACCCATCTTTTATCATACTTTTGATTGGTCTTTGCAATCATTTGTTCAATGTCTTTTTGTAATTCTTTTAAAAGGGGATTCTTGAATAATCTGTTCAATATTTCAAGATCACCGAGACGGTCGCTCTCAATCATCGCATGAGCCAAGCGATCACTTACTTGTGGATTATCCGGGGTCAAATGAGTCGTAACATAGGACATTGAGACGTCTTGGAAACCAAACTTTTCCATTGTTTGAGGCAATTCTTGCTCGTTTAATTTATACTTACCTAGTTGAAAAGTTTGGATACTATCATCTTGGCCGTTTGTTAAGACTTCAATCTGCTGCCAAAAGGTATTTTCATCTTCATTAAAAGAAAGCAAAGCCGGTGCTTGGTGAATGACCCCTTGAGCTTGACTGAGACAAAGACAGACTCCTCCGGATTTTAATAAATGATACTGTGTTTTAAAGAAAGTGTTTGTTTCAATGTGCTCAACCACTGTATTCGAAAGAATAACATCAAAACTATTTTCCTCAAAAGGAAGCTTATAAATATCACCCTCTAAAAATTCAACTTCAGGAATATTTTCTTTAGCAAATTCTATGAAGTTGTGATCGCGGTCTAATCCAATTACATTGGCATTCGGGTACCAATCTTTTAATACCTGACATAAAGCACCCGGCCCACAACCTATTTCTAAAATTCTAAGAGGAAGTTTTTGATCGATATTAAAAATGGTTTGATAAGCATTGGCATTTTCCTTACTAAAACGTAGTTTACGACTAGAATAGAGCGTTTGAATTCCCTGTACTTGGTTAGACCAAAAATTTAACCTGTTCATTGTATCCCCCTCTTTTCGTTCCAACCTAACTTCAAACATGATATTTTGTGTTTTCAGATTTTTTAACAGAGCTTATTATATCATTTATTAGTAATTTTTGATTAAATTTGCCCATCAAGGTCTTAAAATGGATGATAGGGTCATGTAAAACATCTTTTCCACTATTATTTTACGAATGTAAAAGACTTTCGCTAGACATATCATGTGAAAATGCTAAATTTAAAACAGAAGGAGGCGACATTATGAGTCTTGGCCAACAACTCAAAACAGCACGCTTGCATGCAAATTTAACTCAAGAAGAAGTTGCAGAAAAAATTGGGGTTACTCGTCAATCCGTTTCAAATTGGGAAAACGAGAAAAATTACCCTGATATTCGGAGTGTCATAGACCTTAGCAATCTTTATCAAATCAGTCTGGATCAATTGATGAAAGGAGACGAAAAATTGATTAATCATTATCAAGAAAGTTCAAATGTAGTTCGTAGTAACAAACATTTATTTAAGATTATTTTAATTAGTTTAACTATCATCTTAGCACTATTCATACTCCATCACCTGATGCCTAACCATGTCGAATGGCTACTTGCTATTTTTATTATAATGGCCATAACGGCAGGAATCATTATTCATGAAATCATTCAAACAATATAGGAGGCGTAAAAATGAATGAAACTATCAAAATATTTATAATTGTAATTGTCGCTACCATTGCGCTGGCTTCTGGCAGCTTATTAGCTTACTTCATCTATAAAATGACTATTATTGATGCTAAGGCGCGAGGGTTAAAACATCCCAAATTTTGGGGTATTTTTAATATCGCTGGAAACAACTCTTCAAATATCTTACTCTATCTTATCGGCAGAAGGAAATTTCCTAAAGATAAACTCACTTCCTATGATCAACTCTTAATGAAGCAATATAAAAGAGAAGCTAGTATATCTCTTATTTGCCACCTTTGTGGGACGATTATCCTACTTATCTGCATTGTTTATTTCTATGCCTAACTAGTTCGCCTATCTTTATTAGAAAAAGTAGGGTTTTTGTTATTTTATTAATTAATAAAGTTTGGTAGGATAGATGTGATATAAAATTAAAGGAGATCTCTTTACATGAACTCAGTAAAAAATAAACTTCCAGGACTTCTTTTATGTTTCTTGATTGCTGTTTTTGCTAGCCTTTTAGCTAGTGTATCGATTGGAAACTTTTCACTGGCGATTATTGGAGCACCCGTCTTTGCTATCTTAATAGGCATGATCATCAGTCTCATTCAGCCCCAATTAGCTAATCATGCCATTTTTCATCTCGGTATTCGCTTTTCAGCGAAAAATATCCTACAATGGGCAGTTGTTTTATTAGGTTTCTCCTTGAACCTCTCAATGATTATTAAAGTTGGCAGCAAAAGCTTACCTGTAATAGTTGCTACTATCTCGATTGCGCTACTGGTTGCTTGGTTCTTTCATAAGCAATTTAAGATGGAAACGAAATTAGCGACTTTAATTGGGGTCGGATCAGCTATTTGTGGAGGTTCTGCAATTGCAGCCACTGCTCCAGTTATTGAAGCAGATGATAAGCAAGTTGCTCAGGCTATTTCAATTATTTTTATTTTTAATGTACTGGCTGCTTTGATTTTCCCTACTTTAGGTTATAACTTAGGATTAGGAACAGAAGGTTTTGCTATCTTCGCAGGTTCTGCAGTTAATGACACTTCTTCAGTGACTGCCGCAGCAGCGACAGCAGAAAGCTTCTATCAAGTGGAAGGCATCCTATCTGCTGCAGTAACGGTCAAATTAACACGAACACTAGCCATTATTCCCATTACGATAGGTCTATCTTTGATGCAAGCTCGTAAGGAAAATGAACACGCAAAAGCCACTATTTTTCACTTACTTCCTACATTTATTCTCTATTTTATTTTAGCTGCCTTAGTCACTTCCATAGTGGACCTTCTTCCAACAAATGCATTTACCTATAGTTACGTCGAAAAGTTTGTTCCCCTGATAAAAACTCTCGCTAAATTTTTTATCAGTATGGCTATGGCGGCTATCGGGTTAAACTCTCAATTAAGTGAACTAATTAGAGAAGGAAAGAAACCCATTTTACTTGGCCTCTCTTGTTGGATAGCTATCAGTCTCGTTTCACTAACCGTTCAAGCTCTAACCGCTACTTTTTATAGTAATCTTCCTTAATCAAAAACGGTTAACTAGTAGAATTATCTAGTTAACCGTTCTTTTCTATTTAATTAACTGCTTAATTTGAAAAGAACCATTTTTGATAGCCCTTATCAATCAATAGGCTCACGAGCATTTGAATAATCATAGAGATAAAAACTGTTAAGGGAAGCCCCTTTAAAACATCCAAAAAAGCTTGGCCGTTTATGCCCGCTTCCATCCATACTCCAAGAAAGCCCATGACAAAAGAAAAGATCAAGGCGGGTGGGAATTGTCCCACTACGAATTTTAACCATTCTGGATGCTGGATACCTAGTAATTCATTGAATTGCTCAGACATTTTTGGTATATCAAGAAGATACGCCCCAAGAATTACTGAAACGGGTAAAAGAACAGATAATTTAACTAACATTTCAGGGAATACGACTTGCCCCTGCATGGCAGTCATAATTAAGGGCATGATAATTCCAAGATGAACGGGAAAAGCAAAGCGTTTAAATGTTTCAAAGTTTATCGAATGCAAAATAATGTCACCTTTCTAATTGTGTTTTTAACTTTTTTACTCTAACAAATACCTTAAGCCCTTTGCAAGTTGTTTTTAACGATTCACCACATACTTTGTCTTTAACACATCATTTTCTAGTTAAGTATCCTCAAAAAATAGAACAATTTTTGAAAAGATAATACTTCATTATTCATCCCTTAGCTCTATCCAATACCTTTGATCGACAGTGCCATCAGGATAAACTACTTCATTTTCTAAAACGCCACCATTTTTTTGAATGGATTTCGCGGACCCAATATTTTCTTTATTACAAATCATTAAAACCCTTTTTATACCGATTCGTTTACACTCTTTTAGTGCTAATCCTATCATTGCTGTGGCATAACCTTTGCGTCGCTCACTCGGTCGAATACCGTCTCCTATATGTCCACCCTTTAGTAAAAGGCCATCATTTAAATAATGGCGAATATTCACTGCCCCTACCAAAACATTCCGATTGCGGTCGAGACAAAAAAAGGTCGAATCCGGTACACGGTCTGAGTGTACAGCTTCTTTATCTTCTATACTCTTAATATATCCTCCAAAATCATGTGGATCATGACGAAAGATGGCCGATGGCGAACCATCTGTTTGATTTTTTTCTATATCTTCTTTCCATTCTTCGATCATCTCAATTAATAGTAGCTGATGTTTTTTCTCTAACTTAACAAGTTCGATATTCATATTAGGCTTATCCCTTTCAGAGTGATTTTATACTTTATAAATTTTGGCTTGCGTCCTAGCGATAACTGGTCCCATCTCTTCTTGTCGGATGGCTGATAAATCTATGACGGTTTGCCTAAGAAGTTCTTTTAAAGATGTAGCCATATGCTGAACTTCTTTTCTATCACAAATAATCTTATCCTCCGTTGGCCAATCACTCTCAAGTAAAATGTGATCTCCAGCTATTTGTTGAACATAGGCGCGTCCTTTTTTTGTATTTAACATCGTCGGATGAACAGATAGATAACCTCCTTGATCTCGATGTCTGGTTAATTGATCACTGGTTCCATTAAAGCGGTGTAAAATTGCCGTAATATTCTTAGCAGAATGACTTTCTATTAAGTCCAATACTTTTGAAGCTGATTGTACTGCGTGGATTGATAACACATAATGATTATCTAAACGCTCAGCTAATAGTGATAGAATGTTTGAGAAAACATAAATCTGTAAGTCCTCATCCGCTTTTTCCAATCCATTGGTCGAAAAATCTAAACCGACTTCTCCTATTAAAAGAGATTGGTCTAATTCCCCTTGAAAGATAGCTAACTCCTTATTCGCTTGTTCCTTAGACTTAATCCACCAAGGATGAAAACCTAAAGATAAATAAGGCAGAAACTTTTGATCACAATCCATTTTTTTGAGGCTATCCTTTAACTCAATAAAACCTGAGGGTGTGACAGTTTGAGCCACAATTTTAAGCTTTTCTTTAGCAATTGTTTCTAAAAATAACTGACGAGCCTGTTGGTCTTTTATAAAATCAAAGTGATAGTGACTATCTAATAAATTCATAGTCTCTCCTCTCCTTCTTACTTCAATTTACCAAACTTTATATTCTTCCTTCCCTGCCAAACGTCGGATCACTTTTCCTGCTAGCATCATTCCCATAATTGGTGGCATATAACTCATCGAACCTAAGGTTTGTGATTTTGTATTGCCAGTAGGATTTTCAACTTTGAAGGGTTGTTCATTAGAATAAAGAACCTCTAAATTTTTAATGCCTCTTCTACGGCACTCTAGACGTATAATCTTTGAAAGGGGACAATAAGAGGTCTTTTCTATTTTACTAAAGTTTAAGTAAGTCGGATCTAATTTATTCGCTGCCCCCATAGATGAAATTAAGGGCAATTTTTCTTTTTGACAAAAGGCTGCAATTTCTAATTTTTGAGAGATAGTATCAATACAATCAATTATATAATCCACTCCTGCTAGATCAGTTAAAATTTCCTCAATATTTTCTTTGGTTAGAAATATTTGACGGGCATCCACTTGGCAGTCCGGATTGATTTCAGCGATCATCGCTTTCATAACATCTGCTTTAACCTTACCCACGGTTGATGAAAAGGCTAAAGCTTGACGATTAATATTGCTTTCTTCAATAATATCTCCATCAATTATCGTTAAATAGCCTACTCCTCCTCGAGCTAACGCCTCAGCACAAGCAGAACCTACTCCGCCTAGCCCCAATACTACCACTCTTGATTGAGCTAACCGACTTAGGCCCTCTTCTTTTAAGAGCAGGCTCACCCTTGAGAGTCTTGTTGGTATTTTTGTTTCCATAACATCATCCTTAATCTTTTAAGTTTATTAGCTGCTTTTTTATTATAACACCATCGCTCTAATTAGATCTTATTAAAAGAGGTGGTCATAAAGATCACCTCTTTTAGGTCTATTAATTTTTACATTTGCTCTTTATGAAAACGACTTAGGAACAATTTAGTTCGCTCATGTTGGGGCTCATTAATCACTTGCTGGGCTAAGCCATCTTCCACAATTACACCTTTGTCCATAAAAACAACCCGACTAGAAACATCACGGGCAAAAGCCATTTCATGAGTCACTACTATCATTGTCAGACCCTCTCTTGCTAATTGGGTCATGGTATCTAATACCTCTCCTACCATTTCTGGGTCAAGCGCTGAAGTCGGCTCATCAAACAGTAATAATTCTGGATCCATTGATAAAGCCCGAGCAATAGCAACTCTTTGCTGTTGTCCACCTGACAATTGTTTAGGACGCGCATTGACATAAGGAGCCATGCCCACCTTAGTCAAGTTGGCCATAGCAATTTGCTCTGCTTCTTCTTTTGTCCGTCCCAAGATTTTAACTTGTCCAATGGCACAATTCTTCAAAACATTCATATTATTAAAAAGGTTAAACTGTTGGAAAACCATTCCCACTTCTGCTCGATAGTGATTCAAAGGGTAATGATTGGTCATCACTGACTTGCCTTTATAAAGAATATCCCCTCCGCTCGGTTGCTCTAGAAGATTGAGACATCTCAGAAGGGTTGATTTTCCTGAACCTGAAGAGCCAATAATAGAGATGACCTCTCCTTGTTTCACGCTAAAATCAATGTCTTTTAAGACTAAGTTGTCCCCAAATTTTTTAGATAAGTGAGCAATCTCTAAGATTTTATTTTCATTAGTCATGTGTTTTCACCCCCTTGACCGCTTCTGTGGATGAAGACTGAACAACTGTATAAGAATGAGAACCTGACACCTTTCTCTCAATTAAATTTAAAATACGAGTGGTCGTAAACGTTAAAACAAAATAAATCACTGAGGTAATCAAGAAGGTCTGGAAAGTCTGATAAGTCGATCCTGCGACAGACTTGGAAACAAAGAACAATTCTGTCACTGCTATAACATTTAAAACGGAAGTATCTTTGATATTAATCACAAACTCATTTCCTAAAGTTGGTAGAATCGATAAGACAGCTTGCGGTAATACCACATGTCGCATGGTTTGACCATGGGTCATACCAATTGCTTTGGCCCCTTCATATTGTCCCTTATCCACCCCTTGAATACCTCCACGCATGACTTCAGATAGATAGGCACCTGTATTAATTGAAACAATAAATAAAGCTGCTGTCATTGAAGAAAGATCAATATCAAAGAAAAGTTTTAGACCATAAAAAATTAACATGGCTTGAACCATCATCGGTGTTCCTCTAAAAATTTCGATGTAGGTAACTAAAAGAAAATCAACTACTTTAAACAAATAATAAGAAGGGCGACCTTTTTGGAACAAGTCCTTCATCGAACGGATCACTGCAATCAAGAGTCCAATCACGGACCCCACAATGGTTGCAAACAGCGCAATGAATAGAGTGTTCAAGGCACCACGAATAAATTGATTACCGTAACTAGCCCACAAAGCCTGAACATCTTGCCAAAAGCTAAGGTTTTCTTGACTTTGATTGAGTTCTACCATTTCTTTCATCAATGCTATCCGTTCCTCTTCATCAATCTGACTTAAAACTTGATTAATTGGTTCCACCAAAGGACTTCCTTTACGTAAACCAATCGCGATTCCTGTATCTACCTGACTCAGATCAAAGCCATTCTCTTTAGTAAATTTTACATAAGTTAAGTCGGTGTTAGCAGCTACAGCAGCCATGGCTCCTGGTTCTTCCGATAAATAAGCATCAATTTTACCTGATAGGACGGAAGAAATCATGGTTGGAAAAGAATCCAAAGCTGTCCCTTTCTGGACATTAGGTATTTGATCGATTAAGCCATAATGGAAGGTATTTAGCTGAGCGGTTACTTTAGCGTTTGAAAAATCTTCGATGGATTGAGCATCGACAAAATCAGAATCTTTGCGAACTACCAGGACCATCTGACTTTCATAATAATTATCAGAAAAGTCAATTTCCTTCTTACGCTCTGGTGTGACCGACATGCCAGCAATGATAGCATCTACCTTACCAGAATTTAAAGCTGGAGGTAGACCATCCCACTCTAATTTTACAATTTCTAATTCCAAACCTAACTGTTGCGCTAACTCTTGTGCGATGTGGACATCATAGCCATTGCCAAACTCTCCTTTAGAGTTAGAAATAGGGAGCGCTCCATTTACTAGAGAAGGTTGCGACCAGTTAAAAGGTGAATAATTAGCTTCCATTCCTACTTTTAAAACACCAGGATCTTCAAGTCCTTCTTGGATCTGTTCACTATTAATAGTTGATAACTTCTTATCTTCAGCACCTACAATCATTTTAACAGGCAAAAGCAATATAAACATTAAGATTAAGACACTGAGCTTTTTAAACAGTCCTTGATTCTGTTCCATTCTGATCCTCCTCGTAATTTTTACTATAAAAAATAAATATACCTTTTATAGTAAATTTGGTCAAGTTTTGAATGTATAGACTATTATTAAAAAATGTGGAATGTATAGACTATTATTAAAGCTTCTTAATAAGACAGATCGAAATGTTAATATTTTTTGTAATAGTATTTCTATTTTTTCTAAAAAAACAGATCAAAAAACTCCTTTGATTCATAATTACACATGTATAATGCTCTCTGCAAATTATACTGTCTTCATGATCTAAGGAGTTATTTGTTTATATTTAATTATTAAATTTAGGGGTTATTTTAAACTGGATCATCTTAGTTCCAATCAGCTAAAGATCCCATTGGATCCCATGGTTCTAATTCAATGACTGGTTGATTAAGAGCATCTAGCCATTTTTGATCAAGGTATTTCTTATCAACAGTCACTTGATAGTTATACTCGTCAAACCATTGATCACTCATTGAGAAGATACCTTTATCGCCAGATTTTTCACCCCAACTGTTCTCAACCTTCCAATTGACTGGTTTACCATCAGCATCTAGGTCCACACCTACTAAAAGCATGGCGTGAGTTAATAAACTCTCCCCATAATCTAAGCGCTCAGCCTTATTTAATTGAGGCGCTTCAGCTAAGATAGCCTCATATTCGTATAAGTCTTTATCCATAATACCCAATTCACGATCACTCATCTTACCAACATCACAACCAAACCAAACTGGCTTGCCATCTTTGATTGAAGCAATTGCAGCTTCTTTAAGCACTTCAATTGGTGCATTAATATAAGTAATCGGGTGGCCTTCGGCTACAGAGGCTAAATATTTAACAGTGAACGCCCGTCCGAAAGGCTTATCTTCAGTCGGTGCGTTGATTACACTGACTTTACCTTCTAAATCCCAACCCACATACTTATTAAAGAAATCTTGTGGTGTGATGTCTTCAATACGGTGATATTTTCCATCCTTGTCGCGGTAACTGTAAGAGAACTTCTCTGGAACCTGTCCCAAGGCTTTAACTAAGATGTTGTATATAACATACAGCATATCTTCTTTCATTGCTTTCAAATCTTCTTTTGAAGCCTTATTTTGATAAGCCGTTCTTAATTCTTTAGCAAAGGCTCTTAAACGTTTAGTAATGATTGCTACCATTTCATAAGTATTAGAAGAATGGTAAGTTTCTGGCATTACCGATTTAGGAACTGAACCATACTTTTGTAGTAAGGCTGTGAACATATCCCATTGTCCACCATCTTCGACCGGCGCTTGCAATAAATGTTGTACCACACGTGAATTTAAAGGTTCCTCTACCGTTTCAATGATAGAATCCAAGAAGAAGTTTGATTTTTCTAACTTATCCCAGAAGAGGGTATAATTTTGCGAAAATTCAAAAGTTTCTAAATTTAACTCTTCCATTGTATTTACACGCGCACCGTTTAAGGCAGCAAACATCCAGCAACGACCGCTTTTCTTCTGATCGGTAATCTTGCCTCTTTTTGTTTCATCGGAGAAAACGAAGGTATGGTCTCTCACGGCCTCATTATTAAATGAAGCTTGATTGAACCCAACTTTAGCTACCGCATTTTCTACTGCATGATTGATCGTTTCTGCTTGATATTTTGTTTTGAATGATTGTATTAATTCTTGATTGATTGTCATAGTCATTTCCTTTCTTTAAATAAGATTTTTTAGAGTCCATTCTAATAATAGAGAACTTCTTCATTTATTCTGGCTAGTCTTTAAATATTTTTCTAAAGAATAGCTTAAAAAATAATCACTACTATTCACACCACTTCCTTTAATAACTAATCATTTTAACTAATTAATAAGATATAGGACTGGCCTTCAAAGCTTAAATCCCTTAAGAATTTATATAGAATTAGCGATTAAATAGGCTTCTAAACTTACTATATAAAAACTCAGTGCCACCATTAAACTTAATTAATTATATAAAGCTACAGCCATTCCCTAATAATATTTTATAACAAAATTAGAGTGCTTGCAATAAATTTTTAGGTTAACCTAAAATACCCTTCAGTCTATACCTTGCTAAGTCACAACATACTTTATGATCAGTCATCGAATATAGCTACAATTTAAAAATTCCAGCCACAACCCCCCCACTTGATTGAAATGAACCTTAGATCAGATATATTGTACAAAAAGTGCTCCTGGATATCCACAATCGGGTCTACCTCTTTAGAACTGTTCAAGGTGGTTCATTCTAAACTTCCTACAAACTTGTAATGTATTTCTACTTTCTATGTGATTTCTCCAACTTCTTCTACTAGGTCATAGACGTATATTTTATCTATTAGTTGATTTAAGATATATCGATTCAGTTCTTTAATCTTTGCATATTTTGCTAAGTTTTCTATGAACTTATCACAGTCAGATTCATTTAGTTTGTCTTTTTCAATATAGCTTTCTAAAATCGCCCCTCTTTCTATTAATCTTTTTGTCCTTTTCTTACTTTCTTTCTGACTAATCTGTCTTTTGATTTTCTTCTCTTGATTTTTTAATTGCTCAAGTTCAAGTTCACATTTTTCCTTTTCATCTAATAAGTTTTCTATCTCATCTTTTAATAGATTTAATCTTTTTGTGCTTCCCATTTTTTATCTCCTCCTAAAATTGGGCATGAAAAAAGCGACTAGAATATTATTTTCTTAGTCACTTTTTTATATCATTTCAATTTTTGTTAATTTAAATATCCATTTTAGCCATGCTAACACAGAGCCCGAACGCCTTACTATTTGTCCTTCATTACAAACATTATATAGCCTCATCTTATCTTGTATATCAGCTTTAGTTGGGAAATTCCCAGTTGTATAAATTCCAAAAAAGAATTCATTAAAAATTTTGTGTTCTAATATTAACTCTACTATTTTAAGTTGACGTTCCTTATATTTCATACTTGCAATTTTTTTACCTAATGCAGTAAGTCTTATTTCAACTATTGCTTTATCTAATTCATCAACTGTATCGAGTTTTTCAAATAAACCTAGATATCTACCTGCATTAAAGTAATAATCTGATTGTCTTAAATCAAATTGCATTATTTCAGCAATGCTTTCAGTTGTTTCATTATTATTTTGTAAGATTTCTAATAAAGATATAACTCTCTCAAAAGAATTAGCTTGTATGAAGGGTATGTCTGTATTCATTTGGTTATCATCAGTTTTAACTTGAGTTTTTTCAAACACTTTTAGCAAATCATTATTATTAATTTCTGTATCTTGTAAAGAATAGCTCTTTTCTTTTACTAATTGAATGGAGGAGTAATTATTAAGTTCATTAAACTTATACTCTAATAATCTAAAAATTTGATTACTGTAGATTGAGAATACTAATCTTATTGGCTTTTCCACCCTAGTTTTCCATAATCTATATGGATAATAAAGTTGTCTAATATGAAAGTCAGGATATACAACATTTTTTGCTTCGATTATTACAACAGAATTAGCATTTTCCAATCCACCATCTATTTCACATTGAGCATTTTCCACAAAAACATTTAACGGTTTTTTTGAAGTTCTATCAACAAAAAAATCAAATTTTCCTGTACCCATCCTTCCATTAAAAGTTGAAACTGAATCATCTTCATTTAAGAAATCATCTAAGATATTAGAAAGTAATAGTACATTAATTGCATTTGATTCAGAATTAATATTTTCTATATCTATACTTTCAAATTCTGGTATCTCTACTCGTTGCATTTTAGTAATATGTTCTGTAAGCTCTGGTATTTCTTCATATAATTTAAAGTCACTTAAAATGTATGAACCTCTACTTGTTGGTAAAATATTAATATTGTGTTTTTTAAATATAGCTGGTAATGACTCAGAACTATCCCATTTAGCCATTAACCTAGGTTCTTTAAATTCTTTTATTTCACTTGCTTTTATATTAAAAAAGCCATTTTTTTCTATTTCGTTAACAATATCATATTTATCAAATAACTTTTTCCACGCATCATTTGCACTTATCTTTGCCATAATTACGCACCAATACCTCATTTATTTCGCCACGTTTATTACCATTACTATTTATAGAACGACGAGCCTTAACTGTTATAATTTCATAATCTTTATATAAATCTCTTATTAAAGGGTGATCTGAATTAGATAACAGGAAATTTATACCTCTTTCGTTCAGTTTATCACATTCTTTTTTTAATTCTATTTGTTCTTTTTGTGAAAAACCATTTTCAGTATATCCAGTAAAAGATGAAGATGTGGATATTGGCATATAAGGCGGGTCAAAATAAACAAACGCACCTTTCCTTAAGCCTTTTAATGCTTGTTTATAATCTCCTTCTAATATCCTTATATTATTTTTATTAAAATATGTGGACATAGCCAATATGGCTGGTTTATTTATAATATTTGGATTTTTATATCTCCCATAAGGTGAGTTAAACTGCCCAGCTTGATTAACTCTAAATAGACCATTAAAACAAGTTTTATTTAGATAAATAATCCTAGCAGCTTTTTCAACTTCACTCATCTTTTCATAGTTTTTATTTCTGTCTAATTCTCTAACTTTATAGTAATATTCTTCATTATTTAGCTTATCATGCTCCTCTAATAAAGCTAACAATTCATCTGGATTATCTTTGACCACCTTATAAACATTAATCAATTCACTGTTATAATCATTTATTACAGCTTTTTTAGGTTGTAGATCAAATAAAACTGCTCCACCACCAACAAATGGTTCCACATATGTTGTAATTTTTCTTGGAATAAGAGGGTTTATTTTATCTAATAATTGTCTTTTTCCACCAACCCATTTTAAAATAGGTGCTAATATAACATTTTTACTTGACATGGTCGCCCTCCTTTTCCTTATATATTTCCACAACATCATCAATATTACAATCCAAAGCAAGGCAAATTTTTTCAATAGACTCTAAATTTACATAAGAGTTCTTTCCCATTCTTGCAACTATATTGCTAGTTATATTAGCTGCTCTTTTTAAATCTTCTTTATTCATATCCTTTTCAACAAGTAAATGTCACAAAGGTTTATAACTTATAGCCATAAAATCTCCTCTCATTTCTTAAAGGTTATTTTCATTAATTATACCACATTTCATCATATAAATCATTTTACAGTGTTCTTTACTTTCGTTCGCGTTAGTGTTTATTGAGATAGTCCTGTTCTTTTCCGTGTACCACTTCAAACTACTCTAAATCGATAGCTCGCCCAGTCACCAAAGAAAATTTAATTCTCAGTGGTCATTTTTCTGATATCATTATCAAAATCTTTGTTGATAGTCGTTAAGTGAAGATTGCACCATTCTAACCATCCATTAGTCTTTTGATGAAAATAATTCAAATTTCCTGCTAAAACTTGCTCAAAATACATTGCAATTCCTTCGGTAAAGAGTAACCATAAAAAATAGTTTTCACCTTGCTCAAATTGGTCAAAATTACCATATTGTTGATGATAGATATGCCCTAATTCTTGAAAAATAAGTCCATACATACGGTCTTTACTCATCCAATCTCATTCGATCATTTTTTCAATTCCCACTAGAATATAAGTTCTTCTGTCCAGTTCTACCACCCAACCTGCCCCATTACATAAACCTAAATAAAGCATAATTGTAAAATCTAGCTCTTTGCCAAATGCTTGAATAACTTTTTTATTTAACCCCCCAGTTACTTGCCTAAATGAGTCTACTACTTTGAACCGCTTTTTGCTTTCTGAAAAAGTCCTTTTTTTAATGGGGAAATAATTGTTTAAAAGCTATACTTCCCACCAACAAACACTCTTTTGGCGTCATCAGACAGTAAATCCTGATAGTTGGCTAACCATCTATCCATATATTCTTTCATAAACTGATTTGAAACTGCCCATTTACAAATAATGGATCAACTTCAGCAGTCGCATTAATGATTTCCATACCAAGTCTCCTCTTATTACCTATGTCAGCATATCCTATAGATCGGATCATTGCCAAACAAAGACCAGGATAATTTAAGCTATTTACAATTAGTCATATTCAGCCAACTAGCAATTTCTTCAGCTATTTTTTCAGGTTGGTCTTGATAGATAGTATGACTCGCGTTTTCGATAATTTTCATGCTTATATTATCATTTAAATTTTTAGATCTTTTTAGCTTGGTCGGTAAAACCTCTTGAAGATCACTAATCAGAAGCAATGTAGGTGTTTTATATGCTTTACTAGTAATCGATAACTGAATCGAATGATTAAGACTCAAAAGATTCAAAACGCTCTCCTCGTTCATATATTTATAATTACCGCTAGATAGGATCTGTTTTGCATTGATCAGTTCATCTTCCAGTGATACTCCAAAATCTTCACTTGAGATAATCCCTCCATCAAGTAAAATGACTTTAGTAATATTACTTAAATGTGCAGCTAGAAAAGCAGCTATTTCACCCCCGATAGAATGCCCTATTATAACAGATGGTTTCTCCCCGATAGTATCCTTATAAAAGTTAATCAGGTCTTCTTTAGCTACTACATTGTCATTAAAGGCCTCTTCATGTCCGGGTAAATAGAGATAATTTACTCCTAAGCCTTTTTTAGACAATAATTTCAAAAAAATTTCACTCTCTTCCTTCATGCCACCAAAACCATTAATAAAATAGATACATTCTTCTAACATATTGCTCTCCTTAATCTTATCAAAGACAGATTGTTAAAGTGGTTAAATACATAAATTAATTATACAGCGATACTAAGACAACTTTCAAAGTGTTTTGAATGTTCCACAAACTTGCTCAATGGATAAAAATCATAAATTTATGGGGACTTTAACTCAACTTATAAACAAATAATAATAATTACATTTTAACATAGTAATAGTTGCTGTGTTTAGCTTGTTTATACCGTAGCTATTATCATTTATGTTGGTCTAGTAGCCTATTGATATACCAGTTATTCATCTTTGTACTCTTGTTGCAACAATCTTATTCTCTTTTGTACAATTTGGAGTCATTTCTTAATAAATTGTTGAAAATTTACCTTACTTTTACTTAGAATTTACTAAAAATTTACAATGCTCTGCTAACTTATATCTAGATGAATAAATCATCAATAAATTATAAAGAAGGATTGAGCCAATGAAAAAAACAGTAATTCTATCATTATGTGCTTCTGTATTAATGTCAGTATGTGCCCCTACAATGACTTTTGCTAAACAAGAAGAAGGTCAATGGTCGGAACTTCCAGTAGCAACCTTGGAAGAAGGCCGTGCGTTAACTGAAGATTTATCTCTTATTTCTAAAAACCGAGCAAAATATGTCTTCTTATTTATCGGAGATGGCATGGGAAATATCCCTGTTTCTGCGGCTGAATATTACTTAGGTCCAGATAATGGTGACGAAGGTAACGGTCAAGCAGTCGCTCAACCGTTAAATTTTGCTAAATTTCCTGTTGTTGGTCTGCAAAATCCAACCGATGCTGACCATTATGTTCCGGACTCTGCTGGTACTGCTACCGCATTTGGAAATGGCGTAAAGATTGATTCAAACGTCATTGGTCTAACACCTGGCTATACCGAACAAACAGAATCAATTGCTGAAAAAGCTCAAGCTCAGGGAAAAGCCGTTGGTATCCTATCGACAGTAACTTTAAATCATGCGACTCCTGCTGCCTTCTATTCAAACGTTGAACACCGTAGAAATTATTACGAAATTGGTGAACAAATGGCTGCTTCAAACTTTGAATATTTTGCAGGGGGTTCTCTTGGTAAGCGAACAGGTGCTGAAGATGATCAAAAAGACTTATACGAGGTATTAGAAGAAAAAGGATATATGGTAGCAGATACTCAAGAAGAATTCGATACTATTACTGCTGACACTGAGAAAGTTTATGCACCTGCATCTGTTCTTTCTGAATCAGATGGTTCTTCTATGAAATATGCGATTGATCGACAAGAAGGTGAACCTACATTAGCAGATATGGTCGCTAAAGGAATTGAAGTCCTAAGCGCTAACGAAGAAGGTTTCTTCATGATGACAGAATCTGGTAAGATTGACTGGGCAGAGCACGCTAATGATGCCGCAACAACTATTAAAGAAGTGATTGACTTTCAAGACTCTATCCAAGAAGCAATTGATTTCTACTATGAACATCCTGAAGAAACTTTAATCGTTGTAACTGCTGATCATCCTACCGGCGGTTTCACCATCGGAAACTCGGAAACAGGTTATAACTCTTACTTCCATTTACTAGACAATCAAAAAGTTTCTCAAGAACAATTTGATGTAATCTTTGCTAAGGCCAAAGAAGAAAATCCAGAAATGACTTTTGAAGATGCTGTTCCATTACTAGAAGAAAACTTCGGATTTATCTTTGACCTGGAAGCAGAAGAAGTTGTGAAGACTGCTGGCGAAGTCGAGAAAGCGGCTGAAGAAGGTGAAGAAGAAGCCAAAGACTTAATGTTAGTAACACCTTATGAATTGGCAGAATTACGTTATGCTTTCGAACAAACAATGAAACCATATGAAGAACGTAATCTGGGTCAAGCAGATATTATCAAAGGCTACCATGCATATGAACCATTATCAATCGCTGCTACACGTCTATTAGCACGTAAAGCTGGTTTAGCATTCACAACTGTTGACCACTCACCTGAGAAAGTTCCAGTTTTTGCAATCGGTGCTGGCGCTGCAATGTTTGAAGGTAATTTTGAAAATACAGATATTGCCTATAAGATTTTAGCAGCCATGGGATTATATGAAGGTGGCGATACTAAAATGGCTCCTTTAGAAGTAACAAAGAAGTTTTCTGGATCTATTGAGGAAAACGATAAAGAAGAAGCTTCTGAAGAAACAGTTGAAGTAGAAGAAGTTTCTGAAGAAAGTGTTGAAGAAAGTTCAGATTCTGAAACAAGTGAGGAAAGTTCTGAAGATTCATCGGCTGAAGAAAGCAGTAACTCTGAAGAAGAACCTGAAGAAGTAATTGAAAGCTCTGCTGAATAATTAATACATTAGTCACAAAAAGCACAGCTAAGATAAGGCTGTGCTTTTATTCTTTAAGGAGAATCTTATGCAACTTAAATCTATTTTAGCAAGTTTCCTTTTGTTTATTTCCCTACTCTCACCTTGTTCTCTTGTTAAAGCTGAAAGCTCAAGCATGAAAGAATTACCTTTCAGCGGATACTATCTAGCCCCTGAAGCAAGTAGTATTGAAGGATTGCTTTTTCAAGAAAACCAATTAATCATCTATATTAAAGATGAATCAGGGTATGCTCACCCTGTTTATGGACACGACCATGAAGATAACTATGATAATGAACAGCAAGATGTGGAAAAAGATATTAAATCAAACAAAGACCATCACGATGACACCATTGATCAAGAATTTATAGAATGGTTATTCGAATTTAATGCTTACCCTTATCCAGACCTTAAGAATTATTCTATATCTGTTCAAGAGAGATATAAGAAAGAAAATAATCTTCCAATTAACTTAAAAGAAGTTTATCTAGCCATTGTAGATCAGATAACACCTGAAATGACACAAAGAAATATCTTAGACTTGATTAATCAAACGATTCCTGACATTTCATATACACAAAAAAATGATTATAATTATTTCACTATTTCCTGCCCAACTATCACTGTAAATAACGATCATTGGACCGTCCAATTATTCGGTGAAGAAATTTTTTCTTTTGTGCAACAGTCTGGACAATTAATAGATAATCATGGAAATACTTATGAATACATTGACGGAATTAAACCCAACTAATTGCTGAAAGGTGTGAACTAATGAAAAGAATATTTATTACTTTATTAATTTTAACTGCCTTAACCCTTAATCTACTTTTTCCACACGCCACTTTCGCACAAGCAGAAGCTGATGTTAAAGAAACAAACCATATGAAAGTAGACGGTCATCACCAAGGACATCACATTAAGGCTAATTTTATCCCTGATAAAATTCTTAATCCTGACGATAGTCTATATGAAGCACCAGAAAAAATTGAAAAGTACGTTGGTATATATCAAGCACAAGCAACAGTTCCTAAATTGAATCTTAACTTAGATATCATTGTCTCAATCGAAGAAAGTGGCTTATTTAATATGGCCTACTATTTTACACAACGAGAAAAAGGAGAAAGTATACGTTTCTACGTAGATGAGAATGAAACAATTGAATCTATACTCGCTCCATATCAAGACCTCGTTATCTTGACAGGAGGTCTCAAAGAGTTTGAAGGTGGCTTAGGCTCAGGCTTAATTCGTAAAACGGTGTCACCGGTAGTACTATTAAATAATCAAGGCAAACCCGAAAGCTTATATCCTTATCAATCAATGGCATATGATCTGCGAGAAAATTATCAAAATGCTAGGGTTTATCAAGACCTTGGTCTTTATATAGTAAATGATGAAATTGTGATCGATGTAAACCATTTGATTGGTCTAGATGATGAACAAGAAAATAGAATCGCATTAAAAGCTACAAGTTTTAAAAATGAAGATGCTTTCCTAGTTGAAAAGAAAACATATGAAATTCTTCAAAAAACTTTTGATCACTATCTTGATGATTATAATGATTTTAAGCTTCAATTTAAAAATAGTAATGACTTTGTTCAAGTCATTCAAGCAATGCATTTGAAGACCAACGCCAGTTTTCCTGCCGATACTAAATTTGAACTGATCGATCCTAGTCAAGTCAATAAAGATTCTGAAAGTGCCCATACATTTGCTTTGCTCATTAATGACCAAATCTTATATTTTTATGATGGACACAAATTATTTGTTGCAAATGAAATTGAAAATAATAATAGATGCTATTCTGCAAATGAATGGCAAACGAATTAATAGTTGAAGTCACCGAAAATTAAATTCTAAAATTTTCCATCCAGCCAAACCCTATTAAATAATCAACAACTACAAATAATCCCTTGTTAGATTGAGCAAATCGATTGAAGATAAATACCATCTTTGCTAATGTTTAAATAAAGGAGATGGTATGAATGTTTTTAGTTATGCAACATATAAAACCTAAAGTAGGCAAAACAGAAAGCATCATCAATAAATTATCGAATCGTGAAATCATAAATGATCAACCAGGTTTCATTAATTTATCAATCAGTAGAGGCATTGAAGAGGATTTAATTGTGGTTTTAGGCTCATGGAAATCACAAGAAGATTGGAAAAATTGGGAAAATTCAGAAGATCGAAAAAAATTAGACGATCCAGATGACAGTGAAATTGAATCGATGGAGTCACATAAATTAGAAATTCTAAAGGACGAAAAAATGCCTAAAAAATAATCCAAGTTATCTTAAATAATTCGATAGGATTAGGAAACAAAAGAGCAAGCAGCATGTGTGCTGTTTGCTCTTTATTTAGTTAATTGATTATAAACTATCTATCAAATCTAACATCTCACTATTTTCAGGGATATCTTTCATGGAATGACCGTAGTGAATATATCTCAACTCACCCTTTTTATCTACCAACATTTGAGCTGGCATCCGTCCCATCTTAAAAAGATTTACTTCTTGACCATACAATTTTAATACCGAATGGTTTGGATCAGGTAGACCATAAAATTCTAAGTCATTTTCATGCCAGTAGTCTGCGAATTTTTTATCGTTTTCAGGACCAATGACGACAATAGCGGTGTCTCTTTTTTCAAACTGATTATAATCTTTATGCAACTGCATCATGTGCTTGCGGCAGAAAGGTCATATAAAGCCTCTGTTTAATACAAGCATTACATTTTTACTTCCTCTGAAAGCTGAAAGCTTAACTGTCTTTCCTTCGAAATCTTCTAATTCAAAGTCTGGTGCCTTTTTATTGACTTCAATACTTGCCATAAAATTCATCTCTTTCCTTTCACTGATTAAACAATATACTATTTAAAAATCACTATCTTTCAGCTTTATTAAATCAATAAAGTGGTTTAATGATTAATCTTAAAGGATTAACTTTTTATATCCACTTTAATAAAACACTTTAAATAGTTGATACATACAACTTACCACTCATTGCTTAGTCATTTTAAATATTTACAAAGCTTATTGTTATAATGTTTTTGTTTAAAAATAAGAGACATGAATTTAATTTCATGTCTCTTATTTTTAATTTATATCAACACTTTTGACCTACTCATTAGCTTCAGTAAGAACTTTTTGAACAGCTGGATCTTCCTTAAGATGTTCTACCATACGCTTAACGTTTGGATAGTCTTTATACGTTTTTTCTAAATTCTTAGTCCAAGTTGCAAAAATGAATGCTAATGGATCAAGCACAGTACGTTTATTTTGGTAGAGGTGATTAGAATCACCAATAATATCATCAAGATGTTTGAAGTTCGCATCAATACGAGCAGGTGCTGCCGCACGAGCCATTTCAATTACATCTATGTCTTCAGATGTTGTATAACGCTGTGGGTTAAAGAACGGCCAGAATGATGGATGAATATCTGCAGAAAGGAATAGAGATGTTTCATCAAACTCAAAAACATTTTCTAACCCTTCATTAGGTCCTAAATCTTTTTCTGGAACGGAATTAGCAATGTATTGTAAAATTGCTCCTGCTTGAGTCATCGGACGATCGGCTCCAATTTCAAGAGCAGGAACCATTCCTAAAGGATTAATTTTACGATACTCAGGATCATTGTAATCCACACGAATGGTTTCATACTCAAGACCAGACCATTCTAAAGCGATCCAGCAAGCCAAGGAACAAGTACCAGGTGCATAGTATAATTTCAACATTTTATCAAACCTTTCTTTTTTTTATTGATTATATTATAGCATTAAAAAGTGTCATAGGAAATAATTGAGTGAATTCGATAGCATGCTTTTAAAATAAGAGTAAGCTAGTAACTAACTAATTTTAAACAGCAGCTGTAACTCCTCCATCAATGACAAACTCAGATCCAGTTGAATATCTTGCTTCATCGGAAGCTAAGAATACAACTAAATTAGAAACTTCTTTAGGCTGAGCCACTCGGCGCATAGGAATAGTTTCTTTAAATTTATCAACCGCTTCCTTAACACCCGGTTGTTCTAACATTGGTGTGTGTACTACACCAGGATGGACAGAATTAACGGTTATATTATATGGAGATAACTCTCTCGCTGCTGATTTCGTCATTCCTCTAACCGCAAACTTAGTGTCTGTATATCCGATCGCCCCACCTACTAAACCATTCATAGAAGAAATGTTAATTATAGAACCATACTTTTGTTGCTTCATAATAGGTGTTACGGCTTTAATACCTAAAAAGACGGAAACTTGGTTGATATTCACAATTTTCATGTAATCGTCTAATGAAACATCTTCAATTTTCATATTATAAGTGATACCTGCATTATTAACGAGCGAGTCTATCCTGCCCCATTTATCCATTGTCGCATCAATTACCTTTTTCCAGTCACTTTCCTTGGTCACATCTTGTTTAACAAATAGAACATTTTTACCAAGTTCTTTAGCAACTTCATTCCCTTTTTCTTCATTAATATCAGTAATGACAACCTTAGCTCCTTCAGCTAAAGCGACCTCTGCATGCACTTTCCCCATCCCTTGAGCGCCGCCAGTAATAATTAAAACTTTACCTTCTAATCTTTCCATTTTGTTTCCTCCTAATATAATTTAATACTTCCTCCATCGACCATAAATGTTTGACCTGTGATGTAACGTGATTCATCACTTGCTAGAAAAACTGCGACTGGTGCGATATCTTTGTCAATATCACCAAATTTTTGGAGTGGAATACCTTGAACGACTTTTTCATAATATTCAGGGTTTTCAGCACGCCAAGCATCGACACCTTCAGAATAGGCTATAGGTGAAATGACATTCACATTGATACCATCTTTACCAAACTCATTCGCCATCACACGCGAAATCCCACGAATCGCTTCTTTGGCTGCTACATAAGCCCCTTGATGGTTATCACCCTTAATGGCTGCTCCTGAACCAAAATTAATGATATTTCCTTTAGTCTTTTTAAGATATGGAATAGCTAGTTGGCTCAAGAAAAAGGTAGCATAGAAACCAGACTCCATTGATAGAGCTAAATCTTCTTCTGTAATATCTAAGAAGCTCTTCATCCTTGAAGCATGAGCATTATTGACCAACACATCGATTTGATGATAGCGGTCAACAACCCCTTGAATGCACGTTTCTAAGGCTGATTTTTTAGTCAAATCAGTCTTGATAAAGAAGGTATTATATCCCTCCTCATTTAGAGAACGGCTTAAAGCCTCGCCTTTTTCTTGATTAAGATCGACGATTGCTACTTTTGCCCCTTCTCTAGCATAGGCGCGGACAATGGCTGAACCAATTCCACCAGCCCCGCCTGTTACTATTGCCACTTTATCTTTTAAGCGCTCCATTCTATTTCCCCCTTATAATTTATTTTTGAATCTGTAACATCTGCATATTTTAATCATACGCCACTTTAAGAAAATTGGCTAATAAAGCGACTCGTAAAAACGTCCTTAGGGTTGCTATAAATACATTTGTTAAAATTTTAAACAGTTAGGATAAAAATAATTTTAATCCTTTATATTTAAATTCCGTATAGGGCGGGTCATTCAGTTGAAGCATATCTTCTTGAAGCATTTCCTGTAATAAAGTGTTGATATATAAGTCACCGATCTCTGTAAGTTCTATAAAAGCTTGCAATTCTTTTTTAAAAGCATCTTGATAGCTATTCGGATCTTTTAAATAACTAATTACAAAATCTTTTTCTTCACGACTATATTCCATTTAACCCCCTCCTTCTCTATTAAAAGCATCCTCTTATCCATATTCGGTGGCAAACCAGACGGCTTAAAAAAACCTCCTGCTGATACAGGAAGTTTAAATAAGTCGCCCACTTAATCTTCATAAGATTTAAAGGGATCGTTTGAATTAGGTAATCGGTCTGGTGTAATGGTTAAGCCCATTTCTCTTTGTTCATGATTCAATTCTTTGATGAGGGATAAAATAACTAAAATAAGAATGAAAACAAAGGGTAAGGAAACGATTATTAAGAGATTTTGAATAGCTAGTAAACCGCCAGACAATAGTAAGACAACCGCAATAATTGAAAGTGTAAATCCCCAAGTAATCTTAGTTCTATTATTAGGCTTGATATTACCTTCTTCCGACAACATGGCCAAAACAAAAGTCGCTGAGTCCGCTGACGTAATAAAAAATGAGACAACAAGAATAATCGCCACTAAAGAAAGAAGGCCGCTTAAAGGATAATAGTTAAAGGTTGCAAATAGCAACTGTTCGGGTTCAAAAGCTGTTAAGTCGGCTATATTCATTTGAACATTGGCTGCTAAAGTTCCAAAAGTAGAGAACCAAATAAAACTTAATAGCGTAGGAAGTAGAAGTACCACCGTTAAAAACTCACGTATGGTGCGTCCGCGCGAAATACGGGCTATAAAAATCCCCACGAAGGGCGACCATGAAGTCCACCATGCCCAATAAAACAAAGTCCAAGTATTAATCCACTCCCTCTTATCCCTATCAAAAGCGGCTGATCGAAAACTCATTTCAATAAAATTTTGTAAATAATTACCCAATGATTCTGTAAATGTGTTTAAAACACCGACAGTCGGGCCTACAATAGCGACAATGGCTAATAGACAGCCCGCTAAAAGCAGGTTTAAATTGGAAAGAATTTTAACCCCTTTTCCTAACCCTGAAATAGCAGAAAGTATAAATAAGATCGTTGTGATAATTATAATAATAATTTGGACACTATTAGAAATAGAGATATTAAACAAATAATTTAACCCACCATTAATTTGGGCTGCGCCAAAACCAATAGTAGTTGCGACCCCAATAACAGTGGCAACAATCGTTATTGTATCCACTACTGTTCCGATCCAGCCCGTTGCTTTATTTCCTAGTAAAGGTTTTAAAGTATGAGATAATAGGTAGTTTTCTTGCTTACGAAAACCAAAGTAAGCTAGGGCAAGTGCTACCACACCATAGATCGCCCAACCATGTATCCCCCAATGGAAAAAAGTAAAGCGAAAGGCATCCGCTAACGCTTCTTGACTTCCTGCTGGAGCAATCGGAGTCGAAATAGCAAAGTGTGACAAAGGTTCTGCTGCTCCGTAAAAAACAAGCCCAATTCCCATACCAGCGGAAAACATCATAGCTACCCAAGAAGTGGTCGAATATTCAGGTTTTGAGTCGGGTTCTCCTAAGCGAATCTGGCCTAAGGGACTAAGTATGAAATAAATACAAACTAATAATATTAGTGGAATGAGTAGAAGATAAAGCCAACCAAAATTGTTTGCCACCTGATCTTTTAAAATTTGTGTTCCAACACTTAATTCATTAGGAATAAAAATACCTAAAATAACTAATAAAAATGACGTTATAAGCGATGCATGATATACTGAAATTTCTTTTAACTTTTTCAAATTATTCCTCCTAAATTCATTTTAAAACAGGGCTTTTATACTATCAAAATTGACTTTGTTTGTAAAATTTACTCATTTTTCATCGTAAGACTTGTTGTTTTTGACAAGATTTTATATAGTTAATATTTATAAGTATTCAATAGAAAGGATGCCCTTATGACCAAAAAAATTATTGGTAAAATTACTAGTGCTTATTTTATCTTCACCATACTGACCACACTTTTTGTCCATTTAGGTTTAGAAATTAAAAAAAATGAATTGGTAACTTTCGATACTCCCATTCAAAGCTGGGTACGCGACCTTCAAAATCCCTTGATGGACAAAATCATGCTCTTTATTACCCACTCTTCAAGTGCCATACCAGTCTTAATTTTTTTCGCCATCATCCTTTTAATGCTTTTTAAAAAAAGAGCCTTTAATAAAATGCACTTCCTATTGATAGCTATTCCGGGAACTTTGGTTATTAATACAATTCTAAAGTTGATTTTCCAAAGAGACCGACCAGATTTGCTCAATCTTTTAATCGAAGAAAACTTTTATTCTTTCCCATCTGGTCATGCTATGATTAGTTCTACCGCTGTCTTTGCCATAATGGTCTTATGTTGGCGTAGCAAGCACTTTTATAAAATTTTAACTTTAGGTTTAATTTATACTTTTCTAGTTGGTTATTCCCGCGTTTATCTAGGAGTACATTTCCCTTCGGATATTATAGGCGGCTGGATGATTAGTTTCGCTTGGGTGGTCTTAGCTCAAAAATTAATTTTAAACAAGAATGTGATTGAATAAAAAAGCCAGCTCAATTGTACTGACCCTTAAACCCGAACAAGGTTTTAGGGGGTCGGTACATTGAGCAGGACTCTTTTTTTAATTAGCTTAAAATCTTAAAGATAAACACGTTAAGCTACCGTCAATTTTCTTAAATTCATCAGTATTTACTACTTTTACAGGATAACCTAAACTTTCAATATGTGCTTGTGTTTTAGGGTGACCTTCAGGAACCAGCACCGTCCCATTGATATAAAGACTGTTGATGGCATAGAGTTCTTCCGCTTCAACCACATATCGCTTATATTTTTGGAAATCCTCGACCTTATTCATCACCGGACTAACTAACATATTGTTATTTTCTAAATAAATAACAAAGTCTTTTAAGTGCAGTCCTTCTGTGACCGACACCGTTGAAGAAGTATAGCCAAACTGGCGCACAATTTGGTCAAATTGTTTAGCCCCTTCTTGATTAGTTCGATCGGATAAGCCCACATAAAAATGCTTATCTACTAGCATCACATCTCCACCCTCCATAGTTCCGGGTGCCTCAATGTAAAAGATTTGATCTTCTTTATAGAAATCCTTAAGTACTTTTTTCATTTCATATTTTTCTCCATTACGCGATTCTTTGGGTGAATTAGTCACAATCGCAAACTCTGCCATAACCACAGCTGGATCTTCAACAAAACAAGAATCAGGGTATTCTTCTAAAGGCTCTAAAGCAGTGACTTTTACTCCTAATTCTTCCAATGCTTTGACATAGTTAGCGTGTTGCACCAAGGCATCTTCATAAACTGGTTGCTCTTTAGAGAACATTCCAGTCGTAATACCTTCTAACATTGATTGACTAGGTGTTCTAACGATGGCATGCGAAAATTTTAACATGTAATTCCTCCTGTTTTTTTAGTTATTGATGTGTTGGCACTATTGTATTTATTCAAGGACTTGTATTTATTTTATTTGTTCAATTAATTTGTTATCAATACTTAACAAATCAATTAGGACAATGTCTTCATGTTTGATTTCGTATAACTGATTTTCAGTCAAATCATCGATTGTTGAAGAAGAAAGAACAAATGATTCCTTGGTTTTTTCTATAATCCTACCTTGAAGTATAAAATCATTCTCGGTAGTTATAATAGATACTTGTTTATTCACTAAGATAGGCTCATTGATTGGGTCTTTTCCTTGAAATTGTTGTTCATAATCTTTGGTCAGTGAATATGGGTCGTAAAGATTAATTGATTTATTATAATCAATTATTTTTTTAAAATTTTTAAGATAGCAAGTTGAAGAAACGATATTGGATATAAATGCATTTTTCCTATATTGAAAACTCTCAATCATTCCATATTCATTAATTGAAATTAGAGTTGAGAAGTCGTCTTCAATTGCAATTAAGTATCCAAGTGAAAAATATTCTTCATTTTTGTTACTAAATTCAGAATAAATTTCTACTAATTGATTTGTTTTTAAAGTTAATTCTAATTCATTCATATAAATCAGCTCCTTAATTAGATTGCTAAATTCTCATGAAATTCACTCCCTTTTTTTAGTGGTTATAGGTGGGGTTAGTGAATGGCCGTTTGTAATCTTTCTATTATTTAGGCTTTTTAGTAAAACTTTGTAACCTATTGTCCTCCTATAAAATGAAAAAGTTCCAGCATAGGCTTTGGTTCTAGTAGGATACACTATTCCTCCAAAAACAAAGTGATGGTTTTCTAACAATGCATTATAATTCATAGCTTATCTCTTCAAATAAATCAGCTTGTTCCACTCCTGCTTTTGTCTTTTCATGCTCCTTTCTTTCAATAGATAATCTTTCAACTTTTTTCTCTAGACTCTTCCATTAATAAGTTGAACTGTCTTACACTTTCCTCTCGGAATATAGGAAGGACAGATTGTTTATCGATATATTTTACATTTCCACTGAAACTTTGCTTTAATCGAAAGGCTTCTCCTAAACGTTCACTATAGTCGAAAATGCTAATAGGTGTGTGTCTAATCGCATGCTTGATAGATAGTCTCCCAATTTTTATTTGTTCAATTTAAAGCTTTATTAAGCATCGGTATATTTAATTAGTTAAAAAGCTAGTGTCTTAAAACTATCCACCTGCAAGATGTTTGTATTTTCTTTTAATCGTTTAAGTATTGATTTATTGCCGATACCATTTAGCTCTTTGAACGATAAAATCAGCTTTGCAATCGCTCGATTCATTTTTTCCAATATTTTCACTCCAATTGATTTGTCTCATTAATTTTATCAAAAAAACGCTTTAAAGTCTTAGCTATTCATAGTTAATATTTAGAGAATCTAACTTCGGAATGACCGATATAAAAGACGCTCCTGCTGCTTAAACTCTATTTTTTTGACTTACAAGCTATGAGGAGTAAAACGAAGCCATAGATAGACAACCGTCTATATAAGAGAATGTAAATGAATTGAGAAGAACTTAGTTTATTACTAAAAGCAATCGCCGATCCTAATCGTCTCAAGATCTTAGAACTTATTTCATGTCAGGGAAAGAGAGCTAGTGAACAAGCCACGACCTATTGCTGGCATTGAGAATTTAAAAGTAGCTAATTTCAGTCCTGAAATTTCCCCTTCAAAGGTAAATTGATTAGGATTAGAAACGAAGCCTCCTAACTGTTGACTCCATTAAACATTACGCCTAAAAAAGAGTGCCCTTCACTGATTAAAAATACCCTTTAACCGGTTAAGATTCCATTGTTTTTAATAACTCATAATTGCTTGACTTCCTCATCCGTTAAAGTAACTCCTTTGCCCATCTTATCATGATCAGGTAAACAATCTCCAAGGCCCTATTTAGCAGGACACTTATTCCATGAAAGAAGATTGAATTCTTTAGACCATCCTTTATTAGCGGAAAGACTCCCAATGGTTTCAATATTTTTGTAAGTAATAGCTGCCCTTTTAAAGTAGTCTTATTTTTAAACGAATAGCCGCCCTCTGTTTCTATCCATCTTATAGTCTTCATTACCGTCATTATTATCACTAATCCTTCCAGTTTAATTTACCATAAGCCTCGATGACTAAAAACTATTATAATCAAAAGCACTTATCTCTAAGAGACAAGTGCTTGATCGTATTACGGATATTCTTTTGCTTTTAAATTTCTTTCTAAATGGGTTTCTTTCACAAGAATTATTCATCTATAGTGAGTAGTGAAACCTGAGCTAAAATTTCTTTCTAAGTACTGCTTGCCATAATCCGTCATATATAACAAAAAAATTATGCAAAGATTGGCTTTTAATGATTATTTCCATTTTAGCAGTAACATTTAGCTTTTTAGTAGAGACGTAACCATTCTTGTAATATAGATAAACTCTTAAAGAAATGAGTTGCCTTCTCCTTCCTCCGCTATTGGTTGATAGGCACTAAAAATTAAATGAATTCCGCTTGCTTAAAAGCTTTTATTTCTTGGACCATCATGGCTAAAGCAATAAGAATTACAATCAAATCAACTAGTGCTTCTGCCCACCAAACAGCCCCACTTCCAAATATTCCAGGTAAGATAAGCAAAGCTGGTACGAATAAAATAAGTTGTCTTAACAGAACAATAATCCCAGCTTTTTTACCATTGCCAATCGATTGGAAAAATGTGATTGCCATATTCATAGCTGCATAAAGTATATATACTGAGAAAAACAGTCTAAAATGCCCCACTCCACGTTGGATAATTTCTTCGCTCACGTTAAATAAACCAAATATTCTTGCAGGGAAAAATTGTGCCGGTAGGTAGAACACTAAAGATAATATAGTACCTGATAGGATAAAAATCTTCATCGTTTCTTTAACTCTTGCATACTGCTTCGCTCCAAAATTAGCCCCTATAATAGGTTGAAGGGCTTGACTCATACCCCAAAGTGGAATAAATGAGAAGCCATAAAACCTCAAGGTCGCAGCCATTAGTGTTGCCCACTCATCACTTCCATATTGAAAGGCTTGTCGATATAACAAGCTTTGTTGAACCATAAATAAAATCTGCATGAGCATAGCTGAAATACCTACCCCCACCATTTCTTTAGAAAGTTCATTAGCCTTTTTGATTTTTCCTATCTTTACAACATCACTCTTATAACGGAAATAATACAAGGTAAACCCTGCTTGAACAGATTGAGCCAAGATTGTAGCTAAGGCTGCTCCTTCTATTCCATATTCTCCCATCGCAATCATGAAAATAGGGTCAAGAATTATATTGAGAATTGCTCCAAGCCCCATTATCAGCATAGCCTTTTTTACTTGGCCTTCGCCTCGCATGACCATATTAGATGATTGAACATAATTGATAAAAAATGACCCTGCGAAAATAATTCTCACGTATCGAAGACCTAGCTCTTTGATTGCTCCACTTGCTCCTAATAAATCTAGAAAATAAGGAGATAAAAAGATTCCAAATACTGTAATCAAAAGTGATAATACAATTACCCAATAAACTAAGTTCCCCATTATCTTATCGATTTTCTCCTGATCACCCTCTCCTAAGGCTCTTGATAAAATAGAAGCACTCCCTATTCCAATCAGTGTCGATACGCCATTATTTACAAAAGTAATCGGCGCAGAAACAGAGCAAGCCGTCATGGCAGCTTCTCCTAAAATATTTCCAGCAAAAATTCCATCCATCAAAGGAAACAGCCCGATAACGAGCATACCGAGTACAGCTGGAACAGCCTGATGAAACATAAGTCGAACAAGATTATCCGTTAAAAGTCTTTCTTTCATTGTTTTTTCCATTTTGTTTTCTCCCTTCTTTGAAAAGTGCTACAAACATTTTTTCTATAATTTCTTTATTTTTTTTAAAATTATCTCTAGCTTCTAAAATATCTGCCCCTAAAATCATTGAATTAATAAAATCTGTCACAAAATCATAGAGTGCATCATTCAATAAAAATTCTGGAACATTCCTTTGAAGCTGACTAAATTCTTCCCTACTTTGTGCTTTTAACTGGTTAAAGATACTATTGAGCTTTTTGCTTCTCTTTTTTTCAATTAAAAATTGGACATAAATTTCCATATATAAATTATCATCCAGTATTTTTTCGACGAGTTGTTTTGCTATAAACTCTATTTCATACCCTTGCTTGAACTCACTTAAGTTGGATTTGATTACTTCATTTCTATAATGTATCCCATCAACCATTAGGTCATGAAGAATATCAATGGTGCTTTTATAATAATGATAGAAGCCTCCTTTAGACATGGTCGTTTCGTTAATAATATCTTCCATCGTAGTATTAGCGAACCCTTTACTAACAAATACTTTTCTGGCTGCTTCTTTAATTTCATTTTTTCTTTCTTCTGGCTTTAATCGCCTAGCCGAGCACATGCAACCCCCCCTTTTTTATATACCGACGGTATCGTCGATAATAGTTTATTATTCTTACTTTAGAGAGTCAAGAGTTTTTATAAAAAAGAATGCTCTAAATTTTACCCCCCCGTGCAAATCTCGTTCCATACAAAGAAGTAAGAAAATATTAAATAGTTTACGTCTAAATTTTTTAACGGCTTCTGAGACACTTATTAGTCGTGTCCCTTAGAGTGCGTCCTTTAATTCATTCATTGAAACAATATGGGTTGTTAAAATAGGTTGAAATACAGCTTCCTTCGTTTTTAATCGGTAGGATTATAACGCTTGAGTAAGTTTGAGACGTTTCACTTTTTTAAGCTCCTAATTGAATTGCGAATTAGGGGCTTTAGATAATGCAAAAACTCATTAAACCTTTCTTCTTGACAAACTAAAAAAAATTAATATAATAATGTGTGTAAACGGTTACACATGGAGGTGTGAAGTTTTTGGTGACAATTCGTGATGTGGCAAATGAAGCAGGCGTTTCAGTCGCAACTGTTTCGCGCTTGATGAATAACAGTGGTTATGTGAGCGAACAATCCAAACAAAAGATTCTTTCGGCGATTAAAAAATTAGATTATATCCCTAATGAAATTGCTAGATCTTTAAATAAACAGTCGATGAAAATTCTTGGTTTATTGGTTCCAGATATTACTAACCCTTATTTTCCTTCTTTAATCAAGGGAGTCGAACAATGTGCCTTGCAACACGACTATATGCTTTTATTAGGCAATACCGAAGGCCAAGAAACGATTGGTGAGAACTATCTTAATTTTTTTAAACAATATAAAGTCGCTGGATTAATCAAAATTGATGGGACTCATCTAAACACACCTGAGGACGTTCCAACCGTCTCATTAGACCGGATGAATGATCAAGATCGGTTTGCAGTAATCTCTGATGATTTTTATGGCGGAGAACTCATTGGACAAACTATTCTTGAAACTAATCATGGCTCTATTTTGATTATGACGGGTCCAATGGATATTCAAGTGTCTAAAATGCGTTTACAAGGAATACAGTCTGTATTTGATCAATATAAAATCGACTATCAGATATATTCTACTCCGTCCTTCCAGACAGAATTTGCAGATCAAGTTGCCAAGGAGATTATTCGTGACTATCCCAATATTGATACGGTGATTGCTCCTAATGATATCTATGCTTTAGCCCTTATCCAAGCTTGGAATCAATTAGGTTCTATTATCCCAGAAGATGTCCAAATCATTGGGTATGATGGAATTGTCTTTGGAGCCTATGCCCATCCGAGTTTAACTACCATTGAACAACCGGCTTATAAAATAGGTTATCAGGGAACAGAATTGTTACTAGCTATTATTAACCAACAAATAGATCCTGAAATGTCTAAAATCATCCAAGTCAAACCGCGATTATTAAAAAGAAATTCTTTAAGGGAGGTAAAATAATGGTAAAAATTGCAGTCATTGGAAGTATATCTACTGATTTTGTGGTGACTTCTAAACGAAGACCCCAAGCTGGAGAGACTATTTTTGGGGAATACTTTGAAACTTATTTTGGTGGCAAAGGAGCTAATCAAGCCGTTGCAACCAGCCGACTGGGTGCAGAAACTTATATGTTAGGAGCAGTGGGAGCTGATAAATTTGGTGAAAGTTTAATAGCCAATTTGCAAAATAACCGGATTGAAGTTTCACACATTAAAACAAAGAAGCAGCTTCCTTCAGGTTCTGCCATTATTAATGTTGTTGAAGGCGAAAATACGATCATTTATGTAGCGGGAGCTAATGATGCTTATTCAAGCGAACAAGTTCTAAAAGAGCAAGCATTTCTCACTACCTGTGATTTAATTCTAATCCAAAATGAAAGTCCCATCGAAACGGTTGAAACCCTTATACAACAAATGGCTGATGCCTCTTGTCAAATAATATATAACCCTGCGCCCGCTCGCTCATTTAATCCACAATTGATGGCAGCTATCGATTACATCACACCTAATGAACATGAATTTCTCTTAATGTTCCCAGATCAAGAAATGGCAGAAGTTCTGGCTCAATATCCGAACAAAATGATTGTAACCTTAGGAGCTCAAGGGGCCGTCTTTCATAATGGACATGAACTTATTGAAGTCCCTTCCTATAAAGTTGATCAAATTGTAGATACTACTGGGGCTGGTGATACATTCAATGGTGCGCTCGCCTTTGCTATTGGCAACCAGTTCGAACTCGAAGAAGCAATTCGTTTTGCCAACTTAGCCGCCGCCCTATCAATCGGAAAAGAAGGGGCTCAAAAAGGAATGCCTACTATCAAACAAATGAAGGAGAGTGTATATTTTGAAAAAACATGGGATATTAAATAGTCATATCTCCAAAGTTTTATCCGATATGGGCCATACTGATCAACTAACAATTGCAGATTGTGGTCTTCCTATCACAACGCATGTAGAAAAAATTGATTTAGCTATTCGCTTAGGTGAGCCTGATTTTATCAGTGTTTTAAAAACAGTAATGAGTGATATGAAAATTGAACGGATTATTCTCGCCGAAGAAATCAAACAATATAATCCGAATTTGCTAGCTGAAATCCAGCAATTAGTAAATCCACTTATTGAGATTCAATTTATAGATCATGACTCATTCAAGAAGCAGACCCATAAAAGCAAAGCGATCATAAGAACAGGTGAGGCGACTCCTTATGCAAATATTATTTTGCAATCAGGCGTCATTTTCTAGGGGGGAGTATTATGGAAATTCAAATGACTAATATCCATAAACAGTTTGCAGCCAACCAAGTCTTAAGAGGAGTAAACTTCGACTTAAGAAGTGGAGAAGTCCATTCACTAATGGGTGAAAATGGAGCTGGAAAATCAACTTTAATGAACATTTTAACCGGTCTATTATCAGCTGACCAAGGAAAGATTACCATTAATGGAAAAGAATCATTGTTTGATAATCCCAAAGATGCTGAAAATAATGGCGTTAGCTTTATTCATCAAGAATTGATAACTTGGCCAAAGATGACCGTCTTAGAAAACATGTTTATGGGGAAAGAGCTTACCAAATATGGCCTTTTCTGTGACCAAGCTACCATGAAATTAAAAGCTAAAACTATTTTGCAAGAATTAGGTATTCAGATTGATCTTGATGCCTTGATGGGAACACTCAGTATCGGTCAACAACAACTAATTGAAATTGCCAAAACACTGATGAACGATGCTTCTGTTATTATCATGGATGAACCGACAGCTGCTTTGTCAGACCATGAAATTGATACACTCTTTTCTATAATCCAAAAACTTAAGCAACAAGGAGTCGCAATTGTATACATCTCGCACCGCTTGAAGGAAATATTTCAAATAAGCGACCGTATCACTGTCATGCGCGATGGCATTTCGATTATGACTAAAGATGTTACCAACACGGATGAGGAAGAAATTGTTCGTGCAATGGTGGGTCGAGACATTGGGGATTACTATCCGAGTAAACGTTCAGAAGTTGGCCGTACACTTTTAGAAGTTAACAAGCTAACGGTGAGTGAAAAATTTGAGGATATCTCTTTCACTTTGAAACAAGGGGAAATACTCGGTGTGTCTGGACTGATGGGAGCAGGACGTACAGAAATTATGTCGGCTATCTTCGGCTTGCTTCCGATTGAGCGCGGAACTATTAAAATTAATAATCAGCCTGTGCTTCTCTCTTCACCACTTCATGCTATTAAACAAGGAATTGGTTACTTAACTGAAAACCGTAAAGAGGAAGGCCTTATTTTAGACTTTTCGATTAAAGAAAATATTGGAATCACTGCTTTTAAAGAATTTTCTAAAAACGGTTTAATTCACACCAAGGAAGAAGAAGATTTTGTGCAGTTACTCATCGAACGTTTGGCTATAAAGACAATGGATATGCATCTACCAGTGACTTCCCTATCTGGTGGGAATCAGCAAAAAGTGGTCTTAGCCAAATGGATTGCTGCTGGAACTCAAATTTTAATTTTGGATGAACCTACCCGTGGAGTGGATATCGGTGCTAAACGAGAAATATACTTGTTGATGCGTGAATTAACCGATCGAGGTGTTGGTATCATAATGGTATCAAGTGATTTACCTGAAATAATTGGAGTCAGTGACCGTGTACTTGTTATTCATGAAGGAAAACTGAATGGCTGTCTGTCCCATGAAGAATTATCGGAAGAACGCATCATGACTTTAGCTACAGGAGGAAAATAATGGATAAAGTTGAAAAGAAATCATCGAAAAAGCAATTTGATTTAAGAAGATTAGGTCCAGTATTGGCCTTAATTGTTTTGTTTGTTCTCGTTACCCTCTTAAATCCAAATTTTATTAAAATAAATAATTTACTTAATTTGCTTAGACAAGTCTCAATTAATGCCTTTATAGCATTCGGTATGACCTTTGTCATTATCACTGGGGGGATTGACTTGTCGGTCGGCTCTGTCTTAGCTTTGTCAAGCGCGATAGTCGCATACTTAATGATGTATGGTATGAGCCCTATACTTGCTGTTTTAATTGGGGTCTTACTTGGGGGACTTTTAGGAGCAATTAATGGATTAATTATAACTAAGGGGAAGGTTGTTCCATTTATTGCTACCCTTTCAACTATGACTATCTATCGCGGATTAACTTTGGTACTAACGGGAGGAAATCCTCTCACTAAATTTGAAGGGGGGCAATTTTTTGAATCCATTGGAAGGGGGTATTTATGGAAAATTCCAGTGCCGGTTCTTCTAATGTTGGTTGTTTTTGGCATTCTCTACATGCTTTTGCATCGCACAACATTTGGACGGAAAACTTTTTCCGTTGGAGGAAATGAAAAAGCGGCTTATATTGCTGGAATTAATAGTCATCGAGTTAAACTTATTGTCTACACTATCTCCGGGGCTTTGGCTGCCACTGCAGGTTTAATCTTAACTTCACGATTAAACTCAGCGCAACCAACTGCTGGAGTCGCTTATGAAATGGATGCCATCGCTGCTGTTGTCATTGGTGGTACAAGTATGGCTGGAGGTCATGGCCGCATCATTGGAACCTTAGTCGGCGCTTTAATCATTGGTACGTTGAATAATGGTTTAAACTTACTTGGAGTATCTAGTTTTTATCAACAAATTGTTCAAGGTATCGTTATATTAATCGCTGTTCTATTAGATCGAAAAGAAAAATAACTATATAAAAGGAGCATTCAAATGAAATCTATAAAAAAAATTACTATCGCCTTGTTCGCTATTTTACCACTTGTTCTATTAAGTCTAACTGCTAAGCTACAGGTTAAGGCAGAAGAAGAATATACAATAGGTCTAGCAATTTCCACTACCAATAATCCCTTCTTCGTCGATTTACAAGAAGGTGTTGAAGAGGCTGCAAAAGAAATGGGAGCCACTGTTAAAATTGTTGACGCACAAGATGATGCAACAACACAGCTTAATGGACTGGATGACTTAATCACTCAAGGAGTAGATATTTTACTCATTAATCCCGTTGATTCCGATGCTATAGTCCCAGCTATTAAAAATGCTAATGAAGCAAAAATTCCTGTTATTACCATTGACAGAAACGCTGCAGAAGGTGAAGTTGTTTCATTAGTAGCCTCTAATAACTTAGATGGCGGTAAGATGGCTGCTGAATTCATTATTGAAAAGATTGGAAAAGGTGCGAAAGTTATTCAATTAGAAGGTGTTCCAGGCGCTTCTGCAACAAACGAAAGAGGGGAAGGTTTTGAAGAAGGAGCCAAAGATCAATTAGAGCTTATCGCTAGTCAATCTGCTAACTTTAACCGTTCAGAAGGATTAACTGTTATGGAAAATCTTCTTCAAGCACACCCTGATGTTCAAGCTGTCTTTGCTCAAAATGATGAAATGGCTTTAGGGGCTATTGAAGCTATTAAAGCTGCTGGTTTAGAAGAAGAAATTCTCGTGATAGGATTTGATGGCAATGACGATGGCTTGGAAGCGGTCAAAGAAGGTGAATTGGCTGCAACGATCGCTCAACAACCTAAAGAAATGGGACATTTAGCGGTTGAAGCTGCCATCAATCATTTAAAAGGAGAAAAAGTTGAAGAATCCATTGCTTCTCCGTTAGAATTAGTAATTAAAGACACACTAGAAGAAAAATAATTCACTTTTCATTTAATAGTTTTAAGACCTCACGACACTTATTTAGTGCCCTGAGGTCTTCATTATTTTTTACCCACCTATATTAGTATCTGTAGCATAATCCCTAAAATCATTTTCCACTAACTCATAGTCAACACTGGATTGGCTACAACCAAGTTGGTCGACCCATGAGTCATCGTTAATCCGCAACTTTTTAAACCCTAGTAGCTCATATACATGTTGGGCCCTAGTATTTTGAAGATTAACATCTAAAATAATTTTTTGATAGCCTTGATTAAATAATTCTTTAATCAGTAAGCTCAGAATAATTCGACCCAGGCCTTTATTGCGATAAATTGCTTCACAAATCTTTATATGTATTTCTGTGACTTGATTCCCCAAGTTATCATAAAACATTTCACCAATTAATTGACCTTGATACTCAATGAGTAGGAGCCGACCTTTTTCATCGGTATAATTTTCAATCTTATCTTCGATTTCTTCGACTGATTTGCCTAGTCCATTGGGAAAGCCCAAATATTTCATTAGTTTCCCATCATTCCACCATTGACAGAGTTTGGCAGCATCTGCTATTTCTGCATCACGTATCCATAAATTTTTATACCTTACTTTCATAGAAATCCCCCATTTTAATACAGGGCTGCTTTATATTAAACAGGCATTGCAATTGATAATCAGGTTTAACTAGGATAAGGCAAAGTAAATCTACCAGCTTTTTTAAGAGAAAGCGAATACTGGATTATTCCTTTTATCTTTTAAAACCTGACATACTTCTTAAAATTATGCCAGTCGTTGTCAAATTATGTAGGATTGATAGGGAACTTGGTGATAATAAATCAAAAACACCTAATAAAATGAGCCCACTATTAATCGCAATGGTTTGTTTAACATTTTTCTTTATTCTTTTATCTAATAAATGGCTAATTTCAGCCAATTCCATTAGACTTTCTAATTGATTATTTGATAAAACAAGATCACTTGTTTGTTTGCAAATATCAGCAGCATCATTCATAACTGCCCCTATGTCTGCAAGCGACAGTGCAGCAGAATCATTGAGCCCATCTCCAAGCATCATGACTTTTTTACCTGAACGTTTTTGTTCTTCAATGAACTGATATTTATCATTTGGTGACACTTCTGTTTGTAAATATTGAACGGATATATTATTCATAAGATTTTGAGTTCGCTCTTTGGTATCACCAGTAAGAAGCGCAACTTCTTTGCCCTTACTTTGTAACCATTGAATGACTTTGGCCGCTTGCGGACGAAGCGGGGTATCAATTAGAAAAAGACCAATTAATCTTCCGTTGTAACCAAGATAGAGTAGGTTGTATTGCTGTTCATAGTTATTAATAACGGCTTTTTGTTCTTCAGAAATAGCAATTTTTTTATCCGTCATTAAAAGATAACTACCAATGACTACTTCTTTTCCATCAATGGTTGATAAGATCCCGCGCGACGCAATATGATGGAGCTTTCCATGCATTTCATCATGGACAATAGCTTTTTCTTGGGCTTCGTTCACTACGGCTTTAGCCAATGGATGATGAATGTGTTCTTCTAAGCAAGCGCCCATTCGTAAAACATCTTCGGTTTCATAATCATCAAAAGAGACGGTTTTATAAACCTTAGGATCGGATACAGTTAAAGTCCCGGTTTTATCAAAGACAAACAGATCGATGTCATTATACTTTTCCACGACATCCATACTTTTAATTAATATTTCCTTCTCAACCGCTTCTTTAATTGCCGTTAAGTAAGAAATAGGAACCGAAAGCTTCAAAGCACAAGAGAAATCAACTAATAGAAACGATAGGGCTCTTCGCAAGGATCCAGTGAATAAATAGGTAAGAATGACACCTAAAAAATTGTACTTAACCAGATTGTCAGCTAGAGCAATATATTTAGTTTGTTGAGTGCCTTTTTGATTTTCTGATTGACGCATTAGAGACATCAATTCGTGGATACGGTAATTTAACGTGGTATTTGTAACGCGAATAGATAATTCTCCCGATTCGATCACTGTATTTGAAAAGACTTGATCTTCTTCTTGCTTAAGGATAGGGAAAAATTCTCCGGTAAGCGAACTTTCATTGACCATGGCTGAGCCAGCATCCACTACCCCGTCAAATAAAATTTCCTTTCCTTCAGACACGATTATAATGTCATTCAACTGAACTTCTTTAGCATTACGCTCAAGCTTATTCCCTTGACTGTCTAACAACCATACCGTTTTAGTAGGATCTTTCATACTGCTTTCCAAATCTGCAATTGACTTTTTATTGGTCCAGTCATTTAATTGATCACCCAATCCCATGATAAACATAATGGAACTAGCGGTTTTAGGCTGTCCAATCAATATGGCAGTTAAAATAGCAGCGCCATCTAAAACTTCCATATTTATATCCTGCGATACTAACGATTGAAGCGCTTTTTCTATATATTTAGTGGATAAATAAAGGGTATAGAGATACTGAATAGGTTGAGGTAGAAATAGACGTCTCAGCACAAACAGGCTCAGTTCCTTCGAAACAATCGCATAAGGCGTCTTTTCTTTGCTATAGGGCTCTTGTAAACATCTAATGACTTGATCTTCAGTCAAACTATTTAAAAATTTGAGGGCGTGTGCCATCGAGTAATCTTTATGAACAAAGACAGCCATTGTCCTTTCATCATGATAGAAAACTATTTTTTGAATAGCTGGTTGGAGTTGAGCCTCCTCCTTAATCATTTCTCTAACGGATAACGTTAGTAAAAAAGAACACTTAACTCTTACTCGACTTTTGTTTTGATGACAAATTTTAAACTTCATTAGCGCCTGCTATATCCTCAATGCTATCGGCTTGCTCTTGCTGTTTTTGGGCAAGATAAATTTCTTGAGCATCTGACAAAACGTCATCAGTATGTTGTTTAATTGTTGATACATTCGCATCAAGCTCATCTTTTAATTGGTAAGATTTTGCGATTACATGAGCATAAGTTTCTTTAGCTTTTTTACTCGTTAAAACTTTTAACCCTAGTGTTCCAAATAGAGCTCCTCCGAGGAATAAACCAGATGATTTGCTGATTTTTGTGGCCTTTTTTAAATTCTTTAACATTTTAAATCCTTCTTTCTATTTATATTTAAATAATTATAGCACTGATAAAAGTAAGTTTCAATTAATGGGTCCAAGGCTCAATTCTTATGCGTGTTAGACGATAATACATATGTGACATAAAACAAATAAAAATAGGGAGCTTCTGTTACACTAAAGATATACAAACAACTTATCGAAAGAAACAGCCATTAATAGGAGCGTTATGATGACCTTGGGGCTTTTGATTCGATCTTTTAAATTATGGCCACTGCAATGGATGGGTGTGTTTTTCCTTAGATTAGGTAGTGACTTGTCCCTTAGTGGATTATTATTTTGTGGAGTAGTTTTAGCAAAACAGACCCATTCTTTGTTTAAATTCAAATAGATATACAGTTTAATTGTTAAGTACTGTTTCTTTCCTATTTTATTCACTTTTTATTTCGTTACGCTACCCTAAAATTGCAATTAGGCTTGCTGAAGTAAGTTTTGTCAATTGATCAATCTTTCACAAAAACACTTTTATTTCATTTGAATTTTTGCTAATTTTTTTTAATTCGAAAAAAATGGTTTCGTTTTCATAAAAATCATTGACTTGCTATACCCTTTTATCATACAATTTAGTTAAATAAAAATTTAGGAGGGGAAGAGATGAATTCTTTAGTCAGTTATTTTGTGAAAAATATCACTCATTTGAGTGATTTAATGTGGTCCAGTGTTCTTTTGTATATTCTTATAGCGGTCGGTATTTTTTATACTTTTTATCTTGGCTTTCCGCAATTTCGTTATTTTGGAACAGCGTTTAAAGAGACTTTTGGCGGCGTTTTTGGTAAAAAGGAAAAAGAAGAAGCCGGTACCATGTCTTCATTCCAAGCCCTAGCAACAGCCATTGCTGCTCAAGTCGGAACAGGTAATGTTGCTGGGATTGCTACAGCTATTATGGCAGGAGGACCTGGTGCTATTTTCTGGATGTGGATGTCTGCTTTTGCTGGCATGGCTACAATTTTTGGCGAGGCCGTTTTAGCTCAGAAATATCGTGAAGTGCGTGATGATAACTTTGTGGGAGGGCCTGCCTTTTATATCAGTAAAGGGATAAAACAAAAAACCTTAGGCAAATTCTTAGCCGGCTTCTTCTCAGTAGCAATTATTATTGGCTTAGGGTTTATTGGGAACTTAGTGCAATCAAACTCGATATCTGCCGCTGTCAATGAGGCTACCGGTATTAACCCAATTATCGTTGGTGTTTTGATAGCAATTGCAGCTGCTTTAGTTTTTATGGGTGGTATGAAACGAATTGCTAACTTTGCCGAATTAGTTGTGCCATTCATGGCTGCTTTATATATTATCGGCGTCATCGTCGTAATGGTTCTCTATAAAGAACAAGTCGGTCCTGCTTTTAAATCGATTTTTGTGGAAGCTTTTAAACCTACATCTATGATGGGTGGAGCGATCGGTGTCACCGTTAAACAAGCCATTCGATACGGGGTCGCAAGGGGTCTCTTCTCAAACGAAGCAGGTATGGGTTCTACACCACATGCCCACGCAGTGGCCAACGTAAAACATCCTGCTGAACAAGGTTTAGTAGCAATTGTTGGTGTTGTCATTGATACGCTCGTTGTTGGAACCGCTACTGCAATGGTAATTCTCGTTACCGGCGCTCATGAAAAAGGGTTAGAGGGGGCTTTAGTCACGCAAGAAGCTTTTTCTTCCGCTTTTGGTACGTTAGGTACATCCTTTCTAGCTCTTTGTTTAACCTTTTTTGCCTTTACCACTATTGTAGGTTGGTACTATTTTGGAGAAACCAATATTCGTTACTTATTTGGTAAAAAAGGGCTTTTACCTTATCGTATTATCGTCATTTTCTTTATCGTTTTAGGATCATCACTCACTAAGAAAATCGACTTTGTTTGGACCATGTCAGACTTCTTTAACGGGCTGATGGTCTTTCCAAACATGATTGCTCTCCTTTTATTAGCGCCTCAAGCTAAACGGATTCTAGATAGCTATAAAGCGCATCAGCTCTATAATCGGGAGGATTTAAGTTAGTTTTATTAAAGTATAAAAAGGCCTCTGAAGTTGAATTCAAATCAACTTTAGGGGTCTTTAAATTTGTTGAAGGATTAAGCTATCCTAATACTGATTAGGTGTCAAAGAATAATAGTATTATTATTCTTTTTTGGTGAGTTCTTCCGCTTCATCCAAATTATCAATAAACTCACCATCTTTTATCTCTACCATGACATCTTCTTTAAACGGTTCATAGTAATGCACATTTGCTAAATTGTTCGTGGCTAAATAGTTTCTAAGTCTTTCAGCCATCGGTGTAAAAGTAGCATAGGTTAACCCGCCTGATAGAACGGCACCTATAAGTGGAATAACCTTTGAAACACTCTTCGCAAAAATTTGTTTAGTCATTGTGACACCTAATAAAGCAGCTACCTTTTTTACTACTGGGTAGATCATTCCCTTTGTCAATGCTTTTTGTGGAAGTTTTTAGCTACCTGTTTAGCAACTTGTCCAGCTATTTTATTAATAGTGCTAACTGCCCCATTCACTCCAAACATAATGCCAACAAAAAGCGTTATTAGATTTTTAGTTTCTTCATTCAATTCCTCAGAATTAAGACTTAGCTCCTGCCAACCATATAGATATATGAGTTCTTGTAATATTCGCAGAATATGTGCAAAATACTGAGCCAAATCTGCCGGAACTGTTCCAAACATAGCAAAACCACCAGGAAGCCCCGCTGCCGCAGATAAAGCCGTCACTTTATTTCTTTCCGCAATAATGCAACTTCTAGCAATCTTATTGATATCATCAACACTAATTCCAGCATAAGCCGGATTGTGATTAATTGCTTTTTCGATAACCTCTTTAGAATATTTACCGCGAAGTTCCTTTCTTAAGAACAACTCACGATCTATCTTAACCATAGGAAGTTTCGCAGACTCAACGAGCAACATTTCAAAGTTAATATTTTCTATAATTTTACCCCTATCATAATTTTTTGAAGTTCTAGAATAAGCTTCTATAATGGGCGCTGTTATTTTTACGATATTTCAATTAACAATTTAAAAGTTTTAATAACGATTACTATTATTTTACCAAAATAAATCTTTCTTGAATAATAAGGATTTAGATTAAGCAAAATTTTTTAATTAAAAGTTGAAGCATACTCCTGTTTGTTCAGAAGATCGTTTTTCCCCAAATTAATGAAGGTGCTTATTGAAAATCCTTCGATAACGTTTGTTCTTAAAACCATTGGGCAACGTTGTTGATTCTACATTAACCGCTTAATGAACCAAGACGTAACTGATACCACACAAGTTCAACCAATATCAGTAAATTTTCCAAAAGCAACTCGGATAGTCGCCACCGAAAGTTTAGCTATTTTATTAACAATCACTTAACTTTTACCATCTAATATTAAAGTGTGAGGGGTTAATTGATCAGTATAAGCCTTAGCTATCATCTTTTTTCTGCTACGCTTGCTGTAAAAAAATATATTCATTTAAAAGCCATATTCACTCTTTTTATCACTCTCTCAATATTTACAGATTTTTCGGAAGGCTTAGTATTTACTGAATTTCCTACGATAATAAATCTAAGTAAAGGTTTGAAAACTAACTGAAATGGATAATTGAAAAGGCTATAATCTAAGTTGTCCCATAGGGATTTTGTTTCTTGTAACTTTTAACAATAGTAGAAGTAAAGGCGTTCGAACTCATACTGGTTGCAACTCGCATAAAGTTTCTTCTTAAACCTAATTGATGCTCATTTAAACCATATTGATTCAGTTAAGTTAGCTTTCTAATATGAGTCTTTTCGTAAAATATCAAGTATTTGTTGTTCATAATAGTGAATGGTTCCTTTGAAATTTTCAAGTTATCGATTGCAAAAAACATGCGATTGCGTTGCACCACTATAGAAAATAGACTAATGGTTAGATATCAATTTTTCGATCTTTTGATCAATAAGCGTTATTAGAATCTTTTTTTAATTTAGTTTACTTAAAAATTTGTTTAGTATTTTTCTAGAGAAAGTTTTACTATTTGCTGACACAATTCTTCATAACTCATACCTTTTGCTAAAGCCTCTTGGGGTAATAAACTAGTTGGGGTCATTCCGGGTAATGAATTCACTTCAATACAATAAATAGTATTTTCATTATCCATTAAAAAATCCACCCTACCATAAACTTTTAAATCCAACTTATGAAAGATCTTAAACGCAATTTGCTGCATTTTTTTGCTAAGATCACTCTGAAGGTTTGCCGGCACGATTTCTTCAGTAGCTCCAGCTTGATACTTATTAGAATAGTCATAAAAGCCATTTTTAGGTATTAATTCTATAACTGGTAGAACTTGATCTCCTAATATACCCACAGAAAATTCACGTCCTATGATCTTTTTTTCAACTAAGATTTTGTCAGAATACTTTTTAGCCCGATTAATTGAAGCCATAAGCTGAGATTGTTCTTCAACTATCTCAACTCCGATACTTGATCCGTTATCATTTGGCTTCACAACAGCAGGAGCTTGTACATTTACTTCGTTAAAATCATCAATTAGACACCATTCTGGAGTCAAAATATTGTTTGAAACCATGATTTCTTTAGAAACAATTTTATCCATCGCTAGTAAACTGCCTTTATAATTTGAACCCGTATATTTAATCTGATACAAATCAAATAATGCTTGAAGAACTCCATTCTCGCCAATACCACCATGTAAACCGAGGAAAACAATGTCGGCCGATTGGCAGATTGAAATAACGTTAATTCCAATTTGATTAGTTCGATTTTGATTTTCCTGGATTAATTTTTTTAAATTCGGCGCTTCTTTAGGAACTTGATAGGTATACTCATTTTTACCATATTTCCTGTGAGCCTCTTCAAATTCTCGTACATCCTTCATACCAAGATATAAGTCTAAGAGTAATACACAATGCCCTTTCTGAATTAAAGCATTAGCAATTTGCGAAGCAGATGATAAAGAAACATCTCTTTCATCACTGAGTCCACCAGCTAAAACAACAATATTCATATTGTCTCCCTCTACTTTCAAATAAAAAGTTTATTTAGTCAATTTAAAGTTATCGATTATTATGCAAATTGATTAAATCATTTATTATTATAACAAATTTGACTCTTCTATTAATCTTTCTAACATAAAAATTAATAGAACCTATCCTTATACAATCACACTTCTATATCTGTTCGTTCTTTAATAGTTATGAATTCTATTTAATGAATTCTTAAAATTATTAATTCACGTTCATCGAAAAAATAAGTTCTTTATCTTATCGAATTAATTCTCTTTTAAAAAAACTTTTCTTCAATAGAAAGATACTCTTGTTGTATATAAGAGACAAATAAGAAGGCGTATTAATTTCAATACAAACAAAAAACACCCTAAGGATGTGTACTGATTCCCTAATTCCATGTCCGGATTTTGGGTCAGTACATACTTAGGATGCGGCTAGAGTTTTTAGCACGGTGCTGCCATTAAAGTTAAACCCTCACTATTTTCTCCAAGTATTTAGCAATCTAGGGAAAACATTTTAAGCTACTGATGATTTTCTTTACAAATAAATAGAATATATCCGTTATTTTACCATATGCATTTCTTCTAGTTGTGCCTCGATATTTTCTTGATCGACACCGGCTTGTAATAAAGTTGCAGCGGTATATGCTCCTTCTACGACTGGAACATCATATATTTTGATTGTTTTATCACTCATTTCCATAGCCATTTCTAGATTCATTTTTGCACTACCTAGATCATAAAATGCCAATAAATTTTCAGCTGAGTTTTTATTGATGGCTGCTAAAGCGGTATCAAAGTTCGTCCCTATTTCGTTTTGATCAATACCACCTACTACTTGCACATCAACATCTGCTGCTGCTTGTTGAATCAAACGATGAATTCCTTCCGCAATCTCATGAACATGTGAAACAATCACAATTCCAGTTTTTTTCATTATTCTGCCTCCGCTTCTAGCATTGCGTGAAATAATAAGCCTGAGGAGTAAGCTCCTGGATCAATATGGCCAATAGATCGATCTCCCACATAAGAGGCTCGTCCTTTTTTAGCTTTTAATGGTTGCGTTGCTTCCACTGCTTCATCAATTAATTCGTGGGTTAATTGATGAGTCTCAACTGCTTCTACAACAGCTATCCATAAATCTACCATTGTTTTGTCGCCTTGTTCTGCTTTTCCACGCTTTTGAATCGTTTCTAACCCAGCTTTTAAAACACTTGCCCAGTCTTCAGCTGCTGATTCAGCTTTCATCATGCCCATAAAGGCTGACCCATATAGTGGCCCAGAGGCTCCACCGACTTTACTTAGCATATTTTTCATCATTAATTGAAGCAATTCATTCAACGTTTTTGGGTTTTCGTCTTCAATCGCTTTAATTACATGGGTCATGCCACGAGACATATTATTTCCATGGTCACTATCGCCAATAGGTGTGTCTAATTGTGTTAAATAGTCTTTTTCGTTTTGAATTTTTTCATTGAATAATTCCATCCAACGAATTCCAGTCTCTAGATTCATTTAAAAGATTCACCCTTTCATTTTATAAAATAATCTTACCAATTAATGGTATCAACTGGTGCTTCAATAGCTTTCAAATAGAATGCTTCATCTAAGCGAAGCAAAGTTAAGGATAAACCTTGCATATCTAACGAAGTCATTAAATTGCCTACTTTCGAAAACGCAATCGTCAGATTCTTTTCTTTCATTATCCTTTGCACATCATTTGCAAATACATATTGTTCCATTAATGGCGTTCCACCTAAACCATTCACGATTATTGCAAAGCGATCATTGGCTTTGGCATCAAACTCTTTTAGTAATTTTGTAAGTAATTCTTGGGATAAATCCTGTGAACTCTGCAATTTTTCTCGTCGATATCCCGGTTCGCCATGAATACCTACGCCATACTCGATTTCATCATCCGCTAAGGTAAAACTTGCTTCATCGCTCCCAGGCGTAGTGACCCCTGTTAATGCGACTCCAATCGTTTTTATATTTGGGATAAGATTTTCCGCTAATTTTTTAATCTCTTCAATGGTTTGCCCTTGTTCAGCAGCATGCCCTAATATTTTGTGAACAAAGACCGTTCCTGCAACGCCACGTTTTCCCTGGGTGTAGAGACTATCTTCGACAGCAATGTCATCATCAACTACGACACTCTCTACTTTTATTCCTTCCATCTCAGCTAATTCCTGAGCCATCTCAAAGTTCATAATATCCCCTGAATAGTTCTTTATAACGAGAAAGACACCTGCCCCCTCATCCGCTTCTTTAATTGCTTGTAAAATTTGATCGGGCGTTGGAGAAGTAAAGACTGCCCCACAAACAGCTGCTGATAACATTCCTCTTCCAACAAATCCAGCATGTGCAGGTTCATGTCCGCTTCCTCCACCAGAAATAATAGCCACTTTCCCTGTTTTTTCTAAAGTTCGTTGAATAATTCCTGTTTCAGGAATTCTTTTAAGCAATTTTGAATGACTTTGTACCATTCCATTAATCATCTCATCCACAATATTTTCTGGTTTATTTATTATTTTTTTAATCACGCTAGATTCCTACCTTTTTAAATTTATTTTGCTTGTTTTCTTGCTTTATAATCGCGACCCATCGCATCCGCTGCAATAATTGCATTTGCAACGGCTTCTTCTGTGATTTCAAAAGGCATTGAATGAATGGATTCTTCTGGGATACATGCTTTTTTAGCTACTTTTAGAATTTCTTGGTAATTAACTTCTTCGACATCTAAGTCCGCTAGAGATACTGGTAACCCAACAGAAATATTAAAGTCTAATAATTCTTCGACTTCTGATTTTGGTGCGTCTTCGAGCACTAATTGAACAAAGGTTGTAAAAGCAACTTGTTCCCCATGGTAATAATTTCCTGGTCCTTCTAAAACAGTTAAGCCATTATATATTGCATGAGCAGCTGCTAATCCTCCCGATTCAAAGCCTAAGCCAGATAATAAGGTGTTTGCTTCTACGATATCTTCTAAAGCTTGTGTAACAACGTTCTGATCAGCCGCAATTTTTGCATCGTATCCTTTTTCTAGAACCACTTTTAAACTTTTTTCAGCTAGAGTCATGGCTGCAATTGTTCCTTTAGCAGGTCCTGTAGCCCCAGTACGATAACCATTTGGCAAACCAGCATTCACATTTGAATTGGATTGACGAGTCGCTCGAGCTTCATAATAAGTTGCCAAAGTATCGCCCATACCAGCTACTAGGAATCGACTCGGTGCCTGTGCAATAACGGTAGTATCCATCAAAACAACATCTGGGTTTTTGCTAAAGTAAGCATAATCATCAAATTGATGATCGGCCGTATATAAGACAGCAGAGTGACTCGTGGGCGCATCTTGAGCTGCAATCGTCGGGCAAATAATAATATTCTGTCCTTCCGCTACAACTTTGGACGTATCGATTGCTTTTCCTCCCCCCAATCCTACAATAACATCAGTGCCTTTTTCTTTTGCTAATTTTTTCAATCGTTCGACTTCTTCGCGTGTGGCTTCGCCACCAAAATCTCCTCGATGTAATTGAACCTTATAGGTTTCAGCTGTTTGATCCAGTTTGTCTTGTACACGATCAATATCTGCTTTATTTCCTATAACGAGGGCAGATTCACCTAAAGACTGAATATAAAATCCTAAATTCAATAATTCATCTTCACCTTGTACATACTTACTTGGACTAATAAATGCTTTTCTCATTCTTATTCCTCCTGTATCTTTTAAGCTTCTTCTTCTCCACTAAATTAATGGTAACAAGTAAGCGCTATCAATTCAACAGACAAAAACCTTCGTCTGTCCGTTTGGTTTCAGATTTGCTCTGTCGTATACTGATACTATCAAATACTGTTTTATTTTTAATAAAAGGAGTTTGCCTGGATGAAAGAAAAAACAGATACACAAGAAATCATCGCTCAATCATTTCGAGAATTAACACTAAAAAAAGAAAGGGATAAAATTTCAATCACCGATATAATGAAACAAGCAGATTTTCGTCGTCAAACTTTCTATGATTATTTTGATGACAAATATGATTTAGTTACCTGGATTTTTTCGCATGAACTCTATCAATCCATTCAATCAATAATGGATTGGCAAAATTGGGAAGAAATCTTATGGCAACTATTAACTTATCTTGAATCAAACAATAAATATTATCGAAAAATCTTCCTCGATATAAAATTAGATTCTTTTAAAGAATATTTTATTTACTCCATTAAAAAAATAATCAAACAATTAGTAGATGATTATTTCAAAGAGCAGTTTCTTTCGTTAGAAAAAAAGCAAATGATTCAAACAGCTACAGATTTTTATAGCTATGGTCTCTCTGAAAGCCTCTATCATTGGGTCTTAGAAAATTGTGAACCAAATAGTAAACACTACCATGCGATGCTCGTAAAGCTTGTAAACTGTCGAAGCAAATCGAATGAACACACTACTATTTTATCAGGGAAAGGAAAGGATAAGTAATGGCAGAATATATATTATCAATTGATCAAGGAACAACGACGACACGTGCTTTTATTATTGATCGCAAAGGAAATTATATTGGAACTGCGAGTCGAAAATTCCAACAAATTATCCCACAAACTGGATGGGTAGAACACGATCCGAATGTTATTTGGGAAACTGTATGTCATGTTATTGAAGAAGTTATCCAAAAATCTGGGGTTAATTACTCTCAAATCAAAGCACTTGGACTAACGAATCAACGTGAAACAACTGTTGTTTGGAACAAGATAACAGGTGAGCCGATATATAATGCCATTGTTTGGAGTTCTAACCAATCATTAGCTACAATTAATCAATTGAGATCCAGTAAAAATGAAGAATATATTCATAAAACCACCGGACTGGTTATGAGTCCCTATTTCTCAGCCAGTAAGATTCGTTGGATTTTAGATTATCATACTGGAGCGCAGGTTGATGCTGAAAAAGGAGCATTACTTTTTGGGACCATCGATAGTTGGATTGTTTGGAAATTAACTAAAGGAAAGTTACATATCACTGACCATACGAATGCTTCAAGAACCATGCTCTTTAATATTCATCGTTTAGAATGGGATAATGAATTGCTTAAGCTTTTTAATATTCCAAAAGCAATGTTACCCAATGTTTATCCTAGCTCTCATTACTATGGCGAAACAAGTTCTGATCTTTTCCATGGAGTAAAAATACCCATTACAGGGGTAGCTGGAAATCAGCAGGCTTCTTTAGTTGGTCAACTTGCTTTTCAATCTGGACAAGTTAAAAGTACTTATGGTCAAGGGACATTTATTGTTATGAATACCGGGACTGAAGCCAAATTATCAAACAATCATTTACTTACAACCATTGCCTATTCGATCGATGGTCAAATTAATTATGCTTTAGAAGGGGCTGCTTTAATTTCTGGAAGTGCCATTGAATGGTTAAAAGACGGTTTAGAATTATTTGAAACGATTGAAGATTCAGAAAAGCTGGCTCTCATGGCAAATCCAAAGTCTTCCGTCTATTTTCTTCCAACTTTTAAAGGAATTGAAGCTCCTTATTGGGAAACGAATGTCAGAGGGGCTATTTTAGGCATGGATGACTATACGACTAAAAGGGAACTTATCCTTGCTACTTTTGAATCATTAGCTTACCAAGTCTATGACATTATTGACTTAATGGAATCAGATACTGGAATTGCGCTGGATGTTTTACATGTTGATGGTGGCCTTGCTCAAAATAACTTACTCATCCAATTTCAAGCCGATATTCTTAATAAAACAGTTGAACGCGTTGAACGTTTAGAAACAACCGGTTTAGGTGCTGCATATCTGGCTGGATTAGCTGTGGGTTACTGGAAGGATTTAGATGAATTGAGAGCTTTAGTATCCGAGAACGAAGTTTTCCAACCAAATATGAGTCAAACCGATCGCTTTAAAAAACTGAATGGATGGCACAATGCGCTTAAAGCTGTTCGATATTATTCTCAGTTAAGTCAAGATTTCTTTTAATAAAGAACACAAATGAATTTAAGTGGATTTCAAAAATAGCTAAGAAAAAGTTCTTAGCTATTTTTAGAAAGTTCTTAATCTTATCTAAAATACTTTATTATTATTTCTATCCTATCCGACTGATTGAACACCTCTAAAATTTATGGTGTCGATGGAGCCATTCGATTCATTGACACCATTTTTTTATTTTTTTAATAAAAAAGTCATGAATCGCTACCATTAAGTTTCCACAAATAAAGCTAGGAGCATTCACAAAACTCATTCTTATATACGAATGATTATGGAATTAATGTAACAGTTATCTATATGCTGCATCAATTTCCAGAAATCTACTGATCACTAATAAAAAGTTCATCAACCATTGTATCTAAATGCTTTGCCATATTAAAAGCAAGTTGTAGACTCGGATCGTATTTGTTATTTTCAATTGCATTAATTGTTTGTCTGGTAACATTGCACTTATCCGCAAGTTGGGCTTGAGACCAACCCTTCTTAATTCTTAGTTCTTTGATTTTATTATTCATAGATTAACTGAACTTTCTAATTTTTAGTCTTAAATCTATTAAAAATATAATGCAGATTACTGCTAATTCAATTAACGGGTTAGAATGGTAATTGTTAAATCCAACATTATTTTGATAAATCATATACATTGATTCAAAAAACAATATCACAATCCCAATAATGAATGTCTCAGTCGATGCTTCATGTATAATTTTTTGCCTTCTTTCATCCCCTTGCTTAAACACTTCTAGCATCGTCCATATTATTGCTAAAATACACAGAATAAAAACAATTATAAATAACCATAAACCCCAAAAAGTATTTCCCATTTCCATTATTATCTCTCCTTATATGTAAAATTGTTTTGACATATATAGCTTAATTCATTTATCCAAAAATGTCAAATTGTTTTTACATTTATAGTTCGTTTAATAACTACCCATAGAGCAATCATCAAGCTAACTATAGCTAATAGTACAATAAAAGCATTATTGCTCTTATTTTCTTCTACTTTAACAAAGGTTTTTGTTTCTTCAATTTTCTGTTTCGGATTCTTTCTATCAGATGGTTTAGGTGACAATTCTGTAATCTCAGAGTTTTCTCCTAAGCGAATGTCACTTTCTAACTTATCAACCATGTCCCCATTTTCATTAACTTCTCGTCCAGCTAATAATTTCTTATTCAATTCTTCAATACTTAATTGATTCTTTGCTAATGCAGCAATATAACGATTATTTCCAACAAAAATAGTAATGGTAGTTGGAGCTGAATCTGAGTATTTATTTTTGACAGTTAATTCATAAATACCTGGTTTATCATACGTGTTTTTTCCATTGCCTACTGTATTTGAACGTACACTACTTGAAACACTGCCGTCATCATTTTTAGTGATTTCTTTTCTTACAACATCTAAAGTTAAATACTTTGATTGAATAAAATCAACCGTAAAACCGTTATCTGTATAGGCGCCATCCTTTAATTCAGCCCCAGATTCTATATCTCTTGGAAATGCCATTGTATTTCCATTTCTAATTGAGAAGGCAAAATTAATTTTATAATTAGTATAAGAAGGTAGAACATCCACCGATAAAATTTTTCGTGGATTGTTAATAATTTCATAATTCAAGGTAACTTCGTAGTCACCTTCTTGATAAATTTGAATACGGGTATTGGCCCGAGTAGAGGCATTTGCTGCTAAAAAATCAGTATAAATAACCGGATCAAAACTGTGCCCCTCATCATCGGTATATTTCACTATTAAAGTACCATGCTTAAAATTGGTCGGTTTAATTCCCATTGCAACATCATAGCCATTGGTATCTTCTGATATCGATAAGACAGGATTATTGTCCAATCGATTAATGTCTTGATTTAAAGTAAACCATAATTTAATATCATCACCTATCGTCTTTAAAAAGACTGGCTTGCCCTCAATCTGTTTAGCTTCCCTAGTGTATCCATTAATAGTAAAATAACCTAAATCCCAGCCAAAATGAGGATCTTTTGTATCAATTAATTCAGCTTTAGTTATGTCATAACCTGTATCACGACCTATTTTTACTTTTTCTTTAAATTCTTTACGTGGTTTATCCTTGGGAGAAGCATTTGAATCCTCAACTGTTTTCTGATCAATGGCATAAAATTTGTATTCCTCAAATTGATATTTAGTTTCAGTATTTTCAATATCAAAAATAATCAAATCAGTAGGGTCACTCGCTCTTTCTAATTTATAAGTAACCAAAATACGGTAAAATGTCCCATTTATTTGTTGAATGTCATTGGTCGTAAAGAGATATTGTTTGAGTCAAATTTTCTTTTATCATACTCTCCTTAAAACTTGATAATATATTTTTTAAAAACCACTAACCTATCGCTGAGGTCAATCTCATTCAAATAAATCGGTAGTTTTTCTTATAGATTTATAATTTTAACGTATTGAAGCCATAATCATTTTTACTGCTTCCTCGATTTCTATTTCCTCAGTGAGTATTTCTTCTTCGATCCCTTCAAGATAATCTTTTTCATTCCACCATCTTTTTAACTCCGCCTCACCAAACTCATTTCGTTCATCCTTAGTCCGATGTCTTCTGACTGTCTCTTTAAACGGCAACTCATAATAATAAGCAAAGATGTTTTCTGGACCGTATAGTTCTTTAACCTTTTCAAAAAGCGGTTGATACCATTTAGCGTTGAGAATTCCCTCGAGAATAGTCACTTTATTGTTTGCATAGCCATATTCAATTATTGTCTGCAATAATTGAATTGCTTCACTACCCACGCCATCATGCACGCTCAGCATTTCCCTTCTAATAACATCTTGCGCTATCACTAATGTATTCGGTCCAATAGCTTTTTGAAGCTCTTTGGCTAAAGTTGTTTTCCCACTGCCTGAATTTCCTCTGATAATGATTAATTTGGACATACTTTCTCCCCCATAGACTTAATCTAAACCCTTATTTTACTTGCTTATCCTATCTTCTTTAACTCAAGAAACATGTCTACTTCATGACAACCAGATTCTTCTACATTATTGACTTCCGAAAACCCAACTTTTTGATATAGATTCTTTGCTATTTCATTCCCATAGCGATATGTTGTGGTAATTACAGATGCTTGATAGTCTTCTTTCATTATTTTTAACAGTAACTTTAAACCACTGTAACCTAAGCCTAATCCTTGAAAGTTTTTATCAATGGCATAATTCCAAAGAAACCAGCCTTTACTGCTAAATTGTCTAAGCATGGCAAAACCAACTAATTCGTCGTCATTAAAAATATCATAAGCTATGACGTTTTCTTGCTTACACCCATTTTTAATTTTTTCAAGTGAAGAAATTTGGTCGATTTGTTCTTTATTTAGAGAAGTTTTTATTTCATTTGAACGCATAAATTTTATACTCATTGCACACCTCTAAAAACAATCTCAATATTTTAAAACATTCTATTTTTTATTATTATCTCTAGTAAAAAAAGTGCTAAATATGGGTGGGATAAGGTAGCGTCATTTTTTTGTGTAACCTAATATAAGATTATGTAAAAATCTTCTAACTAGATAATATTATAGGCATTATATCGTCATCCCCTATAGGGGATGAAAAATTTTTTGCTTTGACCTTTTCCTTGTATTTCATCTAGCATTTTACTTAGTTCATATTGTACCAGACCAAATCCCTTATGGATTCTAGAAGAAAACTTCGTATTGAATTTTGAAACATAGGTATATAGATACTTTTCTAAAGATCTCTCATGGGGAAATGGTTCTTTTACTTTGGCTTTTCTTTAAGGAAGAGGAGAGATAAGCTCTCTATTTCCTTAATTTGCTTTTATGACCCAAAATCTTAGTGAAAAAAAATTCCCTTAATAACCTATCTATTTCTCTTACATTTTTTATGTTTTTTGTATACTGGAACAAATTATTCAAGACATCTAAACCTTCAATTATTTTTTATCTTCTGAGTTTAGAGTATCAACTATATTTTGATATTTAGTCTTCAAAAGCATTTTTACAATATCTTCAGTTAATGGCTTATACTCAATAAAGGCATCAAATCTTCCAAATACTGGTTCACCAAGGGTAGATTTTATATCTCATAAATTTAAGAAGTTAGATGTACAGATGATAATACTATTTTGCATATCCAAACTGTAATTTTTATCCTCATATCTCCCTTCATCAAACATCTGGTAAAAAGCACTATAAAAAATACTATTTGCTTTATCAAATTCATCAAACAGAAGTACTTTACTTTCACGCTCTAATAAATCTCTTGCTAGTGAAGCTTCTGCATGATTTCCACCAAAAACATAATCAGCAAAAGACTTGTTTTGGTACATAGAGAGCTGTTTTCTAAATAATTTTTCTCCCATTATTTCTGATAAAAATTATGCTGTTTCTGTTTTACCAACGCCTGACGAGCCGTATAGCATGCTGACAACAGGTTTGTTTTGATTATAACCCTTTGCTATCTTATATAAATAAATATTAATTTTCCCTTTTGCCTGCTCCTGACCCAGTATCCGATTATCAAAACGGTCTTCAAAATCCCAAAACTGAGCTTCTTCCATCTGTTTATAAGCATGCTTTGAAACTATTATATCTTCACTATCATATGTTCTTTTTAGTTGATTCAAAATAGAGACTGGAGGATTTTGAAAATACATATCTTTAATGTTAAATTGTTTTTAACAAGCCAACAAAATTATTTATTCCAGATTCGGTAATCCCTGCATATTCATTTGTTCTTGCAACTAAAGTACCTACTTGTGTTTTACCTTCAACTTTCTTTTTCTGGTCAGACATTTTAACATTAATTTCTTTATTTTCACTGTCTGACTCTGAAACCAACCATGTTAATGATTTTGGCCTTTTATCCTTGGGAAGCATTATGTCAAATTCCTTTGTCGTCCCATAAAAGACTTTAATCATGACTAACTCCAGCTAAGATTACATCATATACATTTACCATATCTTTATCTGATTCCATTTCTTCCTTAGCAAGCAGATAACCATCCACACTATCATCTATTTTAAACTCAGATTCAATATTTAGTTTATCTAATGGCATTTCACCAACTTTAACAGCCTGATACGTTAAATTCATTTTGACTAAATCTGCTAATAAATAAGAATTATCTTTTCCTCTTCGTCCTTCTTCTTTATAAGTTCAAAATAGCCCTTCTCTTTCTCTATTTCCGAATCCATGAGTTGAGCATTGATCTTCAACTCACCAGCATCCAAGCTTCCCTCAGTCATAGTCATATAGGGAGTAAGCAATTTGAAATAAGTTAAAGAGTTAGGATATAGGTAAACATTTACGTTTTCAAAGATTTCTATGCCACATTTTTCGAGTGGCAGTTCTAGATAATCAGTTAGAGTAGTGTTATTAATGTCTTGAGATATCAATTGTTCACTACTCTTTCCTAAACCAACTCCACCATCAACATTAATTTTTGCTTTAAACAAAGTTAAGAAATTAAATGTAGTCCCTATCTCTGTATTAAAATTCGCATTCGACTCTATTTTATTTTCTTTTACACTCTCTATTTCTTTAAGAATTTTCCCCTTATTAACCATATAAACCAAATTTGTTACACTTGGTTCATCAAAATATATAATTCGATTAAAATCTAGAATATTCGTTTTATCCTTATTTTTATCTTTTGTGATATATCCTCACTTCTTTTTTTTCTCTAGAAATTCCTTTTATCATCGCCACAATATCATCATTTTTGAGTTGTTTTTTAAATACTACATTGACCCCTTCTTCTTTCATAGCTTCAAAGAATTTTTGAGCAGATATAATGCGTAAGTCTTCATCTTTTCTCAAGGATTTTTCGTCTTTCATATCCTTAGTTTCAACAATAAAGTTTATTTCAGCTTTTCCATCTGATGAATTGATGACATACATAAAGTCAGGACTTGTTGTTCCTCCAGTAAATAGAGGAATCTGAATTGATTTACGAGGGATTTTTCCAAACACTAATACTTCATCAATATCACTACCCATTAGTGTCTGTCTCTCCTTCGGACTATCATAGACAACCGTATCATAAATAAATCTTTCAGGTACATCCACATTGTCATCTCGATAAATTCCTAAAACTCCTTGAGTTATTTGATCAATAACCTCGCCTTTGTAATCGGTCAAGCTTGTTTCCCTTGTATCTATATTTAGTGGTTTGTAAGAAAATTTCTTAAGTAGCTTTTCATCCAGCCATTTATTAAATTGCATAACGATTAAGGAGACCCCCTTTGTCGTAAAAATACGCTCATCTATATCTCCCTTATCTTCTTTAAACTTACACAAGCTTTCATGAATGATACTTACAGATAAGCCTAACTGTCGATTTATTTCTTTAAGAAAATCCCCATAGGAAATCTTATCTTCTACAATATAATAATTAGCTACCCTTTCACGCAGAACAATTTCTCCATCCACTGACTCAGTTCTCATAGATTTTACATCCACAGTTGTATCTCGATAAATATCTCCTTCTAAAACCTTATATAAAGCTTCTCCTAACTCTTCTTTAGGAATATCTTCAAATTTCAAATAGTATTTTTGGTTTACTAGCTTCCATAGATTGCTAATATCTTTGAACTTATCCTTACGTACTTTTACAAATTTTTTCTTCTTAGTGCCATCGATAATTTTATTCGGTTGTAAGTTACTGATTGCCTCTGGATAGTCATTATATAATTGGTCTAACTTGTCTTTATCGATGTTACCTTCAAAATCAATATATTGTTTCATAAGCATTTGACCAAAAATTTCATTTTCACTCTTATTTCTAATTTTGGCAATCTCAGAAAGGAAAGCTTTAATATTCATATTTTGACCTGGTGTATCTGATTGTATTTCACCCAGTAGCTTACTGGCAAATCCTTTTTCTGAATAATCTATCAGATACCTTAAATAAAATTGCTCATCTGCAATACGTCTTCCTTTTTCATCAACAGGCAGTCTAAGTCCCCTACCCACTTCTTGAAGTTTACTGATTTCAGAACCTGATGAACGCAGTTTTACAATTTGAAAGACATTAGGATTATCCCAACCTTCTTTTAGCGTCCATTTAGAGAAGATAAATCTCATGGTATTCCATTGTCCCTTTTCATTATGGAAATTTAAGAGATATTCCTTGTCCCTTAAAATCTTATCCACTTCATTTTTTATATCTTCTTCAGATGTAGAATTATCCTCACTAAAATACCCACCATTGGTTTTTGATATATCTGCTAGAGAGGCCTCAAGGTAAGATTTATATTCAATTAATCTTAGATCATTTGTTTTTTCCATACTTGCTATCTTATTTTTAAGGCTCTGGGATAAAATGTTTTCAAACTTAAGCCTTAAATGGCCAGCTCCACCCTCTTCATCACGATAAGACCTAACTGAGTCTATAAAATAAAGGCTGAGGGTTTTTATTTTGTTTCCTCTTAAGAAGTTTTCTTTTTCTGTTTCCAAATGATTGTAAATAGACTGCTTTAACATAAGTTCTTGGTAAGTTTCGGTATAAATACCCCCATAGACAATATCACCTTTGGCTAGGACTTGACCATTAGACAAGGTCACCCCATAGTTAATGGCTTCATCAGAAGTCGGGCCAATTTCTTCTATGGTGATTCCAGAGAATTCTTCTCCGAAGACGGATAAATTATCTCCCTTGACTAGTCCTTGCGTTTTTTTAGTCTCCTCATCTCTTAAAACACAAATTTTTGGACTCCTCTTAAAACTCATTAGCTTCAGCTTGGTTTCATTTTCCTTTTCCGCCTCAATCATAAAGGTCTCAACTCCCTTAACTAAATTTTGATTAAAGGCCTGGCTTGAACCAAGATTAAATATCAAATTATTAAAGTCCTTATCTTTGCTGCCTTTCTTATCTGGAAAAGTCGCACCAAAACGGATGACACACTGAGGTTTTAGCTCCTTTAACATTCGTTTATAGGCCTGATTTTCTTTTTTAAACCTGTGCGGTTCATCAATAATTACAATCGGTCGAGTAGACCTTAAAGTTTGATAAGGCTGAGTAAAGTTGCCTAAAATCGTTTGGTCATAGTCATCTTTAGCCATAGTAGCATTGGACAAAAGCATTCCTGAAGTCATAAGAAGTACAGAGAATCTATTTTTTTCTAAACTAGTCCCTCGAGCAAATTCAGAAATAGCTGTAGGAAACATTTTTCTTCCCTTAGTCCTCTTCTGAGGCTCTAAAACAGATAGATCTAAACTTTTATTTGGATATAAATCCTGAAAATGTCTCCTACTATAATCTGCCTCTAGGAAACTCTTACTTCCTTCTCTGATAGGTGTAGAAGGAACTAGGACGATAAATTTGTTAAAGCCATAGAGACTATTTAATTCATACATCATCCTTGTATAGCAGTAGGTTTTTCCTGTTCCTGTTTCCATACGGATATCAAGACCTAGATAATCCTCTTCATCTTTTCCTCTCCATTCTCTAGGTATTACCTGCAAGTCTTGGTAGCCACGCCATAATTCTTCTATATTTTCTTTTAATTTCTCATCTTCCAAATCAATAATAGGGTTTTGAAAAAGCTCTTTAGTTCTTGTAATCCTAATATCTCCAAAGGCCTTTCGAATAGCCTTTAAAAAGTCTTCTTGATGAGGAAGTATAGATAACTCAATTGTCATATTAAAACCTCTCAATCAAACTTACATTTTTATTGTTTCTTAAGACCTTTAGGTTCTTTCTAAGCTCGTGAAGCACGTTAAATTGGACAGAATGAACATAGATAACTAGTCTTGTAATGTCTAGTTCTTCATTTTCTATTCTCTTAATAAGACTCATCACATCTTCATCTGTCAGTCCTTCGTCTATAATGTATAAGGACTTTTCAATTTTACTTGCCTTATAATTATTAAGCTTATATTCTTCTGTACTTTGACTAAGGCCATAACCATCTCCACTCAGCCATGTGGCTATGATGCTTTCCTTACCTGAAGAATGTTTATTATCAAAAATAGAGACCATATCATCTGTGATCAGTTTAATTTCTGGTTCAAAATTCTCCAATTCTACTAAAGTTTTTTCCTCTGGTTTTTCCAAATAATAGAGCTTATAACCATAGTCAATATCTGCCATTGTCTCTTCCTTAATCTTGGCCGCCGCCTTTTCTATTCTCGCCCTACTGATTTCATCAATTGTTCTATAACCTGCCTTATAGGCTGGTTTGTTCTTTTCAATTTTCTCTGGCAGTTGAACCATAATATATTTACATTTACTTAAACCTTTTTGAGAATTTAAAAGCATTGCAGAATCAGCAGTAGTGCCAGATCCTGAAAAGAAGTCTAATACATAAAAATCTTCATCAGCTATTAAACTGATTAATAACCCAATAAACTCACGATTCTTTGGTGCATCAAAATATAATTTTTTACTATCAAAAAGTTGTTTAAGATAAGTTCCCGCACCTGTTGTAGTTAAATCAATATTAAAGTCTTTTTGAACTCCGTTAACAATTGCATTGTATTTTCTATTAGTCAATTGACTTTTCATTCTTATAGTATCATTATAGTTTTTTTCATATATTTTTTCACCAGCATATTCTAAAGCATCGTCATGATATAATTCCATGAATTTCGTCTTTGTATAAGTATTTTCTACAAGTTTTCCTTCATTAGTAGAAAAATATTTTCTATATCCATGTTTCATTAAATCCATTCTACACTCATTTATATTTTCAGTTGCTAGTTCTATTTTATTGTTAGATCTATTATAGTAAACAGAATAATTTTTCTCGGAATTTGGATTGGTCACATGATTATTAAAAGAGTTGTCCCCTACTAATACTCTTTTCCCGCTGTTATGAACCCATCTTCCATTCTCATCTTTAGTCATATCAGAAGATTTTTTTGGTATAACTTCATGAAAATAAGATTTATCAATATTTTTCGCATACATATGCAAATATTCTGAACTTACAGAAATATAATCTGAGTTTTTTCTACCCTTCGGATTGTTTTCAACTGATAGAGTTGAAATAAAGTTTTCTTCACCAAAAATATCGTCACATATTAATTTTAAATTTGCCTGTTCATTGTCATCAATAGATATAAAAATAACCCCATCTTCTGACAGTAAATCTCTTGCTAGAACAAGTCTTGGATAGATAAAAGTAAGCCAGGCAGAGTGAGTACTCTTACCTGCAAGATTAAGTATTCTTTGAGCCTCCTCCTCAGTGATTCCTATATTTCTAGAAAGTTCTTCTGCATTAAATTGGAAATTATCAGGATAGACAAAGCCATCAGATCCCGTGTTGTAGGGAGGATCGATATAAATACATTTTATTTTCCCTCCATAGGATCCTAGTAAATGCTTTAAGGCATCTATATTATCTCCTATAATATATAGGTTCTCACTATCTTTATTTTCTTCCTTTAAGTTATGGTCTATATCTGGAGCAAGATAAGTTTCGGTTTCTAATGAGCTTAGGTACTTAGCATAGGACTTACCTAAAAACTCCAAACCATAGCCCTCTTTTGAAATGTCAATTTCTTCCTCCTTTAATAAATCCTGAAATTTATCCAACTCAAATTCCCCTTCTTTATTAAAGAATTGTGGAAAGTTTTCTTTTAATTTTATTAATTCCCTACTGTTAGGTCTTATCTCTTTATTGTCTTGAATTTTTTTACCTATCATGCTTATCCTCCCTATTACCTATCTCAATAATATCTTTAAAATCTACATCTAGCTTTATACAAATCCTATATAAAACTTGCATGCTAACGAATTCTCCTTTTGTCATCTTGGCTACAGTTGCTGGTGATAAACCTACTTCTTCCATCAATTCCTTTTTGTTCATGCCCTTGTCTATCATGACTTTCCAAAGTCCATTATAATTAATTTTCATTGTCTCCATCCTTAACTAATTAGTTTTTATTTGAATTTTTAGTATATATATGCGAAGTTTTCATATAAATTATTATATCATACCTTTATATGCATTTTTAAAGCTCATCATGGTTTGATTGAGGATGTTAAACAACAAAAAACGGTGCAGTCCGAAGACCACACTGCCATCTTATCTTTCTGTTTCTATTTTTTTATCTGCCTTTTCCGACTCTTTGCCCTTATCCTCTGTCTTGTACTTCTTTATAACTCCAAGGATGGATTCTTTTTTAGGACTTTTCTCCTGGCCTTTCTCTTTTGCTTTTAAGAGCTTTGATGATAGAACCCTTGTATTTGTGTATTCTTTTCCATTAGCACCTAGTGTGTTCTTTGTTTGCCCAAACACTCTCATAAAATCTCCCTGTTTAAGGCTTTCCATTCCTTTTGCTTTTTCTCCATAGGCTGAACAAGAGTGGTAATTCTTTCCTCCCTCCTTATCATTAGAAACCAAGGTAAAGTTAGCCACCTTGAGTTTCTCTCCTTGATTATCCTTTATCTCTAATAGTTCCGGATCTTTGATAAGATTTCCTACGACATTGATTAAGTCCTCTCTTTCTTCTTTTATCGTAGCTTCTTCCAGTAAACCTTCTTCTTTATATTCTATAATAAATAGGGTTGATGGAAGAAAAACTCTTCCTTCCATCCTATTTTTTGCTACATAAAAACACAGAAGTCCAATCTATTAAAAGTGGTAACTAAAATAGAAAGGACTCTGTGCCAGGACTCATGATATACGAACATTACTCACTATAAAAGACCCTAACGTAAAATTATCTGATCATTGTGTGGAAAATATCTAAAATAAGCTTCACATAAAGCGTACACTGACCTATCCTGTTGATAGCTGTCTTTGTTGCCAAAAGGAAGGAGTTGTCGTTAAAAACGGCACACGCTCCTCTAGAATCACCTACTTAGAAAGTGCAGGGCAAG